>CBFGVN010000150.1:0-7735 GCA_965651845.1 uncultured Chryseobacterium sp.
CCCAGATAAAATGCAGTTCCTACCGTATTTTTTATGATCAAACCGGTATTGTACCTATCAGAAAAAAGAGCTTCCACTTTTTTAAAGTTTTTCTGAGGAACTGCGTAAACGTTTCTTTTAGTAATGATTACTTTATTTTCCCCAAGGTTATTATTAATAACGATACTATCATTGGATACATTACCATAAAAATCCGCAAAATGCAAATTACTGATAGCCAATTTATTGTATAAAGTAAAAGCCAAACCGTCGTATCTTACGATTCCGTTCTCGGTAGAAAGCCAGATAAAGCCGTATTTATCTTTCACAATATCCTTAATACTGCTTTGAGGAAGGCCATTATCCATATCATACCATGAAGAAACGAATTGTCCGTAGGCTGGCAAGGTTATCAACAAAAAAATAATAAGCAAAAACCTTCCCATATAGTAATAGTTTAAGTCAATTATGATTATTAGCAAAACAAAATTAACATAATAATTGGAAATATCTGTAGAATAATTTCTACAAAACGGTAAACAAAATCATACAAGTTTTTTTTTAATGCATTCAAATAAAGTAAATATTTTTGTGCAGTTGATTGATTTCCGCCGTTTTATATATATTTTAAATAAAAAAAATTCATTTAAATCAACTATAAAGTTTAATTTTTTTAACAAATTTATAACACAAACGAAAATAATAAACCAATGAAAGCTAAAATGTATTGCCTTGCTATGGCCTCTCTTTTTACTGTTTCAATAGCCGCACAAACCGGCAATGTAGGTATTGGCACTTCCGCACCTTCGTCTAAACTTTCGGTAAACGGAAATATGTCCGTCGGTGCCGGATATACTGGCACTGCCGCTCCCGCGAACGGTTCCATCATAGAAGGAAATGTAGGTATCGGAACTTCAGCTCCAGCTACTAAACTGGATGTAATGGGACAGGTAAAAATTACAGACGGTACACAAGGATTGGGAAAAGTACTGACATCCAATGCAAATGGAGCAGCCACCTGGGAAGCACCAAAGCTTGTAAAGGCAACAGTAAATTATATCAATGACGGAGTTGTAACCGTACCTGCAGGAACAATTTCTGGAGCGGGAATTATCCAGGGAAATGTAAATATCGTATTTCCAGAAAACGGAACCTATGCTGTAAGCTTTGATTATGTTGGAGATATTACCAACTATATCACCGATTCTAATGCATGGGTAAGCTCGGTATTAAGAGACAGCAGCGGAAATTCTTATCTTAACCACGTAGATTACATTCCTCAGGGTACCAACTATGCTTTTGCAAGCGCTACTAAATATATCACGATTACCAATGCACCGATCACTCTTCAGGTCTGGATTTATAATGCCTGCAGCTATCCTTTTACCCTACGCCCTAATAGCGGTAAAAACTATAATGAGTGGTTTGCTTACAAAGTGTTTTAATATTTTATTTTAAATTAACATACATTAGTAAATTAATAAAGTCCGTTCTGTAGAGAGCGGGTTTTATTTTTAATTCAAAAATAAATTTGCAGTGATGAATTATCGTAATAATTTGAAAAGTCGTCCAATTATTTCTACACACCTTTCGATAAAATCGTACAAGCTTTTTTTACTGGTTTAAATAAAGTAGATAATTTTGGTAAAAACAAATTAACCTATTAAAACATGATGAAACATTTCTTTATTCTCACACTTTTATCTTCAGGTCTGGCATTTTCCCAGATCGGGGGTAAATACGTCTAACCCTCAAGGAGCCTTTCATATAGACGGCAGCAAAGACAATGCCCCAGCCGGCGCTCCTACTATTGCACAACAAGCCAATGATCTTATTATAACATCTAATGGTAATGTAGGATTAGGAATGATTTCTCCAACGACGAAATTTGACATTATTTCTCCGACTGTCGGAGCTGTAAGAATTGTCGATGGCACACAAGGTATTGGTAAAGTTTAACTTCTGATGCTAATGGTTTAGCTACATGGAGTGTACCCCCTATCGCCTACGTCAGCAAAGCTTCATAAGCTCCAATCCCTGTAGGTACTGTTAACACATGGACTCATCCCTCAGTATTAGATATCACGGTTCCTGAAACAGGATATTACTATATTAATTTCAATGCTAGAGTGTTTTGGGAGCTTATGCTTCCTGGTTTGCTGATCCGGTATCTGGTGGTACTTCAGGTAATAATGCAGATACAGCGAGTAGCTATTCAACAGTACAATTCTCAACTAAAAATGACGTTCTATCGCTTTGGTTTTGGGGTTCATATGCGTATACATGTGTAGGTGATACCAATGGTGCTTCCAGTGTTACTATATTCAGGTTGGGTTCTTAAGATTTTTCAATTCCATATGTGGCTCTCATGAAATTCTCCCTCACTTTTTAAATACAAATGTCAATATATATCAATCAGGTATAGCTGTTCATACTTCTGAAAAACCAGATCCGTATGGAAGCTATAGTATTCTAAAAATACAAAAAAAGATTTATATGTTCCCAAACTGTTTATGATTTCACATTCATTCACATATACATCAAAAAAATCCGCAGACTTCTGCGGATTTTCATTTTAAAGCATTTTTCTATTAGATTATCATTTAATTTTATGTATGCTGGAATCTTAAATATAATATCTATAACTTAGTAATGTTCATTTTTCTTCTTGTAAATGTTGTATAAGGAGAGCCACATCCTAAGCAAGGTACAGCAGATATTGTTATTGTATCTCCTTTCGTTAGATTTAGGTTCTGACTTACCGAGCCACTACCAGATACTAGGCCTGGGGTAAAAACGACGAGCGAACTTTGATATATCCCATTTTTTAATATAATTAATTCTGTATGCGTATTTACATTGGGGGAAGTAACCTGTGATACAGTTTCAATATTATACCATCCCGATTGTGGACATATCCATGAACTGTTGGTGGCATTAAAATCTCCTCCTCCGTTAGTACTGTATTCTACATTTTCAAATATAAGTTGAACAATTGCTCCTTCACCAACATTTTCAGCAGCCGCTCCTGTAATGGTATACATATAAGGCTGCTGCGATTGTGTCAGCTGAAGTACCATATAAGTATTTCCCATAGCAGTATTGATGTTGGTTTTGGTAAGCAGAACAGACTCTCCGGGCTGGATGGTAATCTCGGGTTTATTATCAACAAGCTCTGATCCGTTGGCACTAATAGTAATATTGTACGTTGAAGATCCATTTTTAAAGTAATACAATCGTCCTACCCGATCTCCACCGCTTGTAGAAGCGGGAAGAGTGAGCGTTCCGTCAGCAGTTCCATTCCACATGATGGAAAAATCATTTTCCCCAATGGTATAGGTATTGGCTGTCACCGGAGTATAAGCTCCTGCGAAAGAACCATTCACCGTAAGTTTCGAAACTGGTGCAGCAGTGCCGATGCCAACATTGCCCGTTTGAGCATTTGTAAGGGAACAAACTAATATTGCCAATAGGGCAAAAAGGTATATTTTTTTTATCATAATATTTATTTTATTTTAATTAGAAAGCTGCTGATACGTAACTTCTACCATAGAAAAATCATATCTTCCTGTACAGCCATTACATACCTGTAACATAAAAAATAACCTGTCTCCTGCATTAGCCCGAACTATAGCGCTCCCGGAAAGAGAATTTAATCCTGAAACTCCTCCAGAATACGAGATATTAATTACATTATTAAGTATGATTGAATTTAATATAGTGCCTGAAGGGCTTTGCCTCCACGCATAGAGTGTAAAAGCATTATTCCCACTATTATTAACAAGCTGATAACCCGCTGTTATAGACAATTGATATGTTCCAGTAGATGGAACAATATATTTGTATCTATCCGGATCATTGCTCAAATAATGATAATTCCCATCATTTACATTGTTAACAGTTGTTGGAGCAATAAATATAGGGGTACCATCATTAGTAAGTATGGCAGATCCTGTATATGAAGCCGAAGCAACTACTTTAGGGATAAAACTATTTGTAGATGTATTGATAGGGTTTAATTTTATCCAAGCTGTTCCATCATAAAAATAAAATCCCACAGTATCTACATTCACTGTTTTTCCTGTTTGTGTTCCTGATAAATCGGTGATATACACCATCGTAGAAGTGGGAGTATTGTTCGGCATATTGAATGCTCTTTCCCTACTTACGCGGGGGATTAGTAAGCCGTCTACATTAGTGGAAGTTCCTGTTGCATTCTTTGCATTGATATCCAGCGTTGAAGCTGGTGAAGGAGTATTAATCCCAATCTGGGAAAAAGCGAATGATGACAGCATCATGGTACTGATAATAATTAGATTTTTTCTCATTTCAATTTTTTTATATTATATTAGTTAACACGGTTGGTTGTGATATTTTTAATTATAATAAATGATTCACAAAAGATTGTAAACAATACTCCTTTCCTGGGGGTCAGAAAAGAAGTATTTGTTTGTTTTCGATCGTGTGTGTTTTCAAAATCGATCTGCCTGTTGTGAATTATTAAAAACAACCTTATAATGGGGAACAAATCAATAAGATGTGTTGTTTTTAATCTTAGGCCAAATTACTGCTATTATAAGTCTCAGAAAGATAAATTGTTGTGGCTTTATTTTGATAAGATCGTAGAAATAAAACTACAAATCCGTAGAAATTATCAATTATTCCTAATTGACATTTTGTTTAAAAACAAATAAACCATCCGAATTGGATGGTTTATATGCATGTTAAGACATTGTTTTAATGTTATTTCATTACTGTCCCAGATACACAAAATAATTGGCATTTAAAGCACTTGGCCTAATGTCTATTGGTGTATCATTTCCTCCGGAAGGCATAGAGAAGGTGTGAGTGTGACCAGACACACTGGTAGAAGGAAGATGATTACTATTAAGACCAGCAGTAGCACCTGAGAGCCAAAAATCCTCATTATTATTTCCTCCGCCACTCATAGTGGTCACTCTAACGCGTTCAACTGTCATATTATGGGAATGTATACCAGCGGGTGCTGTAGTTACGTCATAATCAAACGCTGGAAGATTGGCTTGGGTAATTGTTATCATATTATCCCCCGTAAAATTTCCCGGTATTGATACTGTTCCAACAGAATACCGACCTGTTGCATTGGGCAATGTTGTGGTAATTCCTAAGACACTTGCTGCATTATTCTGTGCTATTGCCGGCAATGCAGTGATATTTCTTCCGTCCAGAAGATACCAGCCGTCATGATCTGTTGTAGCAAATGAAGGCTTTATATCGCCAATGTCAAAATATTCTGTATCATGAATGAGTAATCCTTGTGCGTCAGAAATTACATGCCCTGCAACATTTAATCCTTGAATTCTTATATCTCCATTGACATCTAAACTTGTAGCAGGTGTCCCCGTTAATATCCCTATTCTATTAATACCTCCGGAAGGTGTGGTCTGAATATACAATAAATTAGGGCCAAAATTTAAAGGCCTTCCGCTCATGTTAACCTGTCTATCCGATGTTAATGCTCCGTCAACGGAGTAAAAAAGATTATTATTGCTGATCAAATTTTCCAACAAAGGCCTCCAACTTCCGGATTGGTAAAACCAGAAACCTTTTTGGTTGATGGCTGTTCCATCATTAGTTAAAGAGTATACCATTTCAGATTCATCAGGATTTACAATTCCCTGAACTTGCATTGCGGTCTGTCTTGGAATTAATATTCCATTTTTAGCTGAAACAACATCCAAAACAGTTTGAGGAGAAGCTGCCCCTATTCCTATTAATCCTTTTTGTGCATTAAAAAAAGAATATACTGATAAAAATACTAAAGTAAAAATTATTTTTTCCATGATTTTCCTGTGTTTATTGTCCCAAATAAATAAAGTAAGTATAGGTGATGCTTTCCGGAACTAGGTTAAGTGGTACTCCACTTCCTCCGGAGTGGGCAATATTATTGAAACTAACATGACTATGATTTGGCTCCGACCATGTAACGCTGGCGGTTCCATCCACCGGGCCTCTTCCTGCTCGTAAAACAAAAGCATTTCCATTAGTATCTGGAATAAAGTTGGCTCCCGTAGCAGTAAATGTGTGAGTATGGCCCGGATCAATTGAAGAAGGTCCACTTACACTATAATTCGGAAGATTGTTTCTGGCAAGAACGCCTGATCCTCCCAAAGCCAGTGTAGAGCCTTGCTTTATCATACGGTTCTGAGCATTAAATAAGTTCCCACTCATTCCTAATGTTGCGTCATTAGTCTGTGCAACAGCAGGTAAAGTACTAATGGCTCTTCCATCTAATTTATACCATCCATTGTGATCTGTCGAGCGTAAAGACTCCTTTAGGGTACCGTTAGACACTTTAGAACCGGTTATTAATGTTCCATTTGAAGTAGCCATTACATTTCCTGCAGTTAGGCTGCGAACTCGTACATTTCCATTTACGTCTAAAATGCGCTGCGGGGTATTGGTTCCAATGCCTACTTTCTGATCTGTTGCTAAAACGGTTAACTTATCCGAATCAAAAGACAAATTATTTCCATTCATTGTCACAATACGGTTGGAAGTTAATGTTCCATCTCCATTGTAAAGATCGATATTGGATTGTAAGATACCTCCGAAAGGCTTCCACATCGCACCATCATAATACCAGAATCCCTGACTTTTAATAACAGTCCCGTTATTTGTAGTGGAATAAACCAATTCTCCAATAGCAGGATTGCTGATTGCTTCTGCTTGAGTGGCTGTCAATCTTGGAATTAGAATTCCTTGTGTGGCTGAAGTAACATCTAATGCTGCTTTTGGATCAGATGTCCCAATTCCAATTTGTGCTTTTATATTCATTTGTGATACAATACACAGTAATAAGATGATTTTAATAATTATTTTGGTTTGCATAAAATTTTTATTAAGTTCCTAGATAAATAAAATAATTAACCTGTATATAATTCGGCTGTAAAGCAAAAGGTACATTTTGGCCTCCTGTAGATATTGTAGTAATGTGGGAGTGTGATCCCGCAGTATCACTTGTATAAGTCTGGCTTGATATGATTGCATCAACAGGAACCGCTCCTTTAAATTGATGAGCGTTTGCTGATCCAGTAGAATTCTGAACAATATTGGTTGCAATTGCTACAGTTTGCCCCGGACTCGGTACCGAACCACTTTGGCCTGAAAATCCTGTCGTTCCAGAAATTATAAAATTCGGCATATTTGCTTGTGTTAATAGTACACTGTCAACACCGGTTATTGCTCCCGGTGTTCCCTGCTTGATGTATTTATTAGTTGCATCAGGAAGATTTCCTACAATTCCCAAACTGTTAGCTCTAGCCTGAACATTGGCTGGTAAGGAAGTTAAAGCCCTTCCGTTAAGTAAATACCATCCGCTGTAATCTGCTGTTACAGGAGAATAGCTTATATCTCCATAATGGTAAGCCAAAGCATCATTACTAGTGAGTGTACCATCAGAAGTAGAAAAAACACTTCCTATTAAGTTACGAACCCTCATTTGTCCATTTACATCAAGTTTTTGGGTAGGAGCGCCAGTCAAAATGCCGACATTTCCTGTAGTTCCTGAGATAAATAATTTATCCGGTCCAAAATTCAGATTATGCCCATCCATATTTACAATTCTGTTTCCGGCAAGTGTCCCGTTTGAATTGTAAATATTAGTTCCTGTAGAGCTGTTTGCTACTACAGGTTTCCAGGTTGTTCCGTCGTAGAACCAGAACCCGACCGAATTTACAACAGTTCCAGTGTTGGTAGTGCTGAATACAAGCTCACC
>CBFGVN010000151.1:0-7733 GCA_965651845.1 uncultured Chryseobacterium sp.
CCCAATTTTCAGCATGGTAGATTTCTGAAATTAATTGTTCGACTTCCTCCTGGTACTTTTTTCTTAATTCTACAAATTCTGGTAATCTTTCCTCCAAATGTTTCCATTCATTAGAATAAATATGCGTAACATCACGGTTTTTCAGCACAACCGACAAATGTCTATCAATAAAAAGATTAAGCTTTTCTTTCGGGGGAATATCTGTATTTTTCACTTCCTGAAGTTCATCAAAAAACGCTTGCGCAATGCCGAAACATATCCATTCCAGAATTTCTTCCTTCGAACGGATATGTGCATATAAAGAAGCCGCCTTAATATTGAGTTTTGTCGCCAAATCCCTCACAGAGCTGCCCATATATCCTTTCTCTTTGAAAAGTTCTACCGCAACATCTAATATTTTCCTTTGTTTTTCTTTTAGCTCCATTTGTAGACGCAATAGTAATTATTTTGATTTTAATATTTAATTTTGAGAGGATGATTTTTACCATCAATAGGAACGGACTTTTAGTCCGTTTACAAAATATCGTCTTCATTTGGCTTTAGCCGAAACTTTTTTATGCTTCTTTTTAAACCACCCCGTCAAAAATCCTTTGAATTTTCGCCACCCCTCCAGAGGAGGGGAATTTTGACTCCGCTAATAACTATCTATAAATTTAAGTCTGACTGTTTTTCCATAATATTTTATTCAAATCACCTAGATCGGAAATTTTGTCTTTTTAAATTGAGCCCAAAATACATATTTCGGAAAATTTGTCTGTTATTTTTAAAAAATCAACAATTGAACACTTTTTGTGATAAAGTAACCGAATTAAATGATTAAATAAGATTGAGGACATCAGAAATTAGAAAATCAGTTTTAAAAAATTAACATTTATTTGACTCTTATGGTCTGAAATCTGATGTCTAAAATCTAATTGAAAACTAAAAATTAAAGAATCAAAAAAATATAAATATGAACTTAAATCAATATACTGTAAAATCACAAGAAGCCATCCAGGCTGCTCAACAAGTGGCTATGGAATTTGGCAATCAGCAGATTGAACCTCAACATCTACTGGAAGGAATTTTTCAGGTAGATGAAAATATATCACCTTTCTTATTAAAAAAATCTGAAGCAGATGCTGCTTTGGTAAGAGAGCGCAACCGTGAAAATTTAGAAAAACTTCCCAAAGTACAGGGAGGAAACATTTATCTTTCACAATCGGCAAATAAAGTTTTGCTTGATGCCCCAAACATCGCTAAAAAAATGGGCGACGAATATGTAACGATCGAACATTTATGGCTTTCTCTTTTGGAAACGAATTCAGAAGTATCCAAAATGCTGAAAGATATGGGCGTTACCAAAAACCTTCTGGAAGGAGGAATTAAAGAATTAAGAAAAGGAAGCAAGGCCACTTCTGCAAGTTCGGAAGAGACATATCAATCCTTAAATAAATATGCAAAAAACTTCAACGAACTAGCTGCGGAAGGAAAACTCGATCCCGTAATCGGTCGTGATGAAGAAATCAGGAGAGTATTGCAGATTCTTTCAAGAAGAACAAAAAACAATCCGATTCTGATTGGGGAACCGGGTGTTGGTAAAACCGCCATCGCGGAAGGAATTGCCCACAGAATTATCAGCGGCGATGTTCCTGAAAACCTGATGGATAAGACCTTATATTCATTGGATATGGGAGCCTTAATTGCCGGTGCAAAATATAAAGGAGAGTTTGAAGAACGTTTGAAATCTGTTGTAAATGAAGTCATTAAATCAGACGGACAGATTATTCTTTTCATCGACGAAATCCACACATTGGTGGGAGCCGGTGGTGGTGAAGGCGCGATGGATGCAGCCAATATTTTAAAACCAGCTTTAGCAAGAGGTGAATTAAGAGCCATCGGTGCCACAACTTTGAATGAATATCAAAAATATTTTGAAAAAGATAAAGCATTGGAAAGACGTTTCCAGAAAGTGATGGTTGAAGAACCGGATACGGAATCTGCAATCTCCATTCTTCGTGGAATTAAAGATAAATATGAAGCCCACCACAAAGTAAGAATCAAAGATGAGGCGATTATTGCCGCAGTGGAAATGTCTCAACGATATATTTCCGACAGATTTTTACCGGATAAAGCGATTGATTTGATTGATGAAGCTTCTGCTAAGTTGAGAATGGAAATCAATTCAAAACCGGAAGAGCTGGATGTTCTCGACAGAAAACTGATGCAGATGGAAATTGAATTGGCAGCGATTTCAAGAGAAGGCAGTCAAACCAAAATCGACAATTTAAAAGAAGATATTGCTAAAATTTCTGAGCAGAGAAACGAAATCAATGCAAAATGGCTGAAAGAAAAACAAAAATCTGAAGATCTTACCCAGATTAAAAAAGATATAGAATCTCTGAAACTGGAAGCAGAAAGAGCTTCAAGAGCAGGAGATTATGCAAAAGTAGCGGAAATCCAATACGGAAAACTTCGTGAAAAAGAAGAAGAACTTTCCAAGTTGGAAATCGAGATGCAAAATCATCAGAATGAATTAATTAAAGAAGAAGTAACTTCTGAAAATATTTCTGAGGTGATTGCAAAGTGGACAGGCATTCCTGTAACAAAACTCCTTCAATCTGAAAGAGAAAAATTATTAAATCTTGAAACTGAACTTCATCACAGAGTGGTGGGACAAGACGAAGCTATTCAGGCGGTTGCCGATGCGATTAGAAGAAACAGAGCGGGATTGAGCGACGAGAAAAAACCAATCGGATCCTTCCTATTCCTAGGAACAACCGGTGTCGGAAAAACCGAGCTGGCAAAAGCATTAGCCGAGTTTTTATTCGATGATGAAAACAACATGACGAGAATTGATATGAGTGAATATCAGGAACGTCACAGCGTGTCCAGACTTGTTGGTGCGCCTCCGGGATATGTGGGGTATGATGAAGGCGGTCAGTTGACGGAAGCGGTGAGAAGAAGACCTTATTCTGTGGTACTTCTGGATGAAATTGAAAAAGCGCATCCTGATGTTTTCAACACATTGCTGCAAGTTTTGGATGATGGTCGTTTGACGGATAATAAAGGTAGAGTTGTCAATTTCAAAAACTCAATCATCATTATGACTTCGAATTTAGGTTCACACCTGATTCAGGAGAATTTTGAAAATATTACCGATGAAAATCAGGATGAGATTGTTGACAAAACAAAAGATGAAGTTTTCGATTTATTGAAACAAACGCTACGTCCGGAATTCTTGAACAGAATTGATGAGGTGGTATTGTTCCAGCCTTTAAGAAAAAAAGAAATCGGAAAAATCGTTACCTATCAGTTGAGAGGATTTAATGATATGCTTTCAAAACGAAACATTATCATGACTGCCACTCAGGATGCCGTAGATTACCTGATGAATAAAGGATATGATCCTGCTTTTGGTGCAAGACCATTGAAAAGAGTGATCCAGCAGGAGGTTTTAAATAAATTATCAAGAGAGATTTTGGCAGGAAATGTAAATGACGGCGACAGAATCACTTTAGATTATTTCGAGGAAACAGGTTTGGTTTTCAGACCGACAGAAAAATAAAGTAGTTTTTTTTTCATATATATTATTTTTGTAAGTAAGTGCTGTAGAGAAATCTGCGGCACTTATTTTTTTCTGTGATTTTACAAGTTCTTAATAAACACATAAGTCACATAAGTTTTTTAAGTTGAGTAGGTGAAGTTTAGATCACATAAGAAGAAGTCAAAGATTTTCATAAACTAATGTGTTCTTTATGAGTTTATAATCTTAAAAAACTTATGTGACTTATGTGTTAAGCTCCATGCTCATTTCCAGATTAAGATTAAATATTTTTTTCATCAAACCTATCCAAATTCTTTATAATTTTAATTAAAATTTCCTATCCGTAAAAATACGGTAGAGAAAGGGTAAAAAACCGTGTCGTATTAACATAAAATTTTTCCGAAATTTGCAGTACCAACTAACATTTTACTATAAAAACTAGCTTTATGAAAACAAAACCTAACTTAGACGTTGACACACTAGAAGTAATCTCAGTGCCAAACACCATGACTTGTGAGTTTATCCAAACTTTGGTAAACAACTACAGAAACAATCATTTAGTATTTGTAAAAGACAAATTAGGAATCGATGATGCCCATTCTATCCATTTCGATTTGGCTACATTGAAAAAGTTTATTTCTGATATTGAAACTGAAACTCAAAAAAGCAATCCGGCCGTTACCGATCAGGATTTAGGAATCAGATTTTATTACGCAGCCTATCCAAAAGCGACCGACTGGGAGATCATGTCTGGGACACCGATCGGGGTAGAATATGCCGAAAAACATACATTAGTAATGGTTCCGACCATGAAAATGGAAGACGAAGAGGGAGAAATGCTGCCATATGATTTTAATCCTTTAAGCTCAGGCAATGAAGGTGAATTTTTAGCAATGGCTTCAAAAACTACAGATCTGGAAGGTGAAATTATTTCTCAAAATCACGGGAATCTTGTTCCACCCGACAGTACAAAGACTGAATCATTCTAAAAAAAACTTATATTTAATTTTTTAAAAAAAAACAGACACAAATGGCTGATTTCCAAAAAATAGTACAAGAATTAATGTTTTGGAGCGAAGGTATCGCTGCTTTAATCTCTCTCTTATACTATAATCGCATAAAAAATCAATATTGGAAATATTTTGTTTTTTATTTGATTTTCGTTTTTGTGTCTGAAGCCATTGGGAAATGGGGTGATATTTTTATGGAATACAATAAACAGGCATTCTATAATTATTTTGTAATCCCAATCGAGTTTATATTTTTTTACTGGCTATATGCAGCAAAATCATTTAATAGACCAAAACTTTTTTTCACATTATCATTTATATATCTCCTCTCATTTATTCCCAGCGAATTCATTTTCACCTATGATAAGGTGATGTTTTCTCTCAACTATACTTTGGGATGTCTTATTTTAATGATTTTGGTGGTTATGGAATACTACAAACAGATTAATTCTTCCAATATTCTTGATTTTGATAAGAACAGAATGTTTTACATTAACCTGGGAGTAACCCTATTCTATATCGGGACATTGCCGTTTTGGACGTTCTTTGAATTGCTTAAGCCATATAGAGAAATTTATAATATTTATTTTGCTTATTTCTTAATTTCGGCGATTGTTATGTATTCATTATTCTCAATTTCATTCATATGGGGAAAACAGAACTCTTAGTAACGATCATTCTTTTCAACATATTTTTTGTGTTGTTTGTGGCTGCCATCATGGTTTATATCCGAAAATATAAACAGCGCAAAAAAGAATATTTAAATGAAATTGAAGTAAAAAATGAAATTCATAAACGTGAGCTTCTCGCCACCCAACTGGAAATCCAACAGGCAACAATGCAACAGATCGGGCGCGAGCTTCATGATAATATCGGGCAGAAACTCACATTGGTGAGTCTCTACACCCAACAGTTATTGTACGAAAATAAAGTTCCGGAAGTAAGCGAAAGAATAGAACAGGTATCACAAATCATCAACCAGTCTCTTCAGGATTTGAGGAGTCTCTCAAAAACTTTGACTGACGATAATATAAATCAAAAGGAAATCGTAACTTTAATACAGGAAGAAGTAGACAATACCAATGCTTTTAAAAAGTGTAAAGTAAGCTTTGAACATAATTTTAAACAGCTCGATCTGGGATTTGTCCACAAAAATGTTTTACTCAGAATCACTCAGGAATTTATTCAAAACAGTATAAAACATGCCAACTGCAAGAATATTTTCATTAATCTGAGCACTTCTGAGGAATCACTTTGGGAACTGAATATTAAAGATGATGGTGTCGGTTTTGATCAATCGAACATTAAATCCAACGGAATCGGCCTTACCAATATGAAAAACAGAGCCGAGATCATCGGAGCCAATTTCAGTCTCGAAAGCCAGGAAAATATGGGAACTACGCTCAATATTATTTTAAAACGACAGCCATGAAAAAAACGATAGTGATCGTTGATGATCACGTACTTATCGCAAAAGCTTTAGAAGGAATTATTGATAATTTTAAAGAATTTGAAGTGATCTACGTTGCCGAAAACGGTAAAGACCTCATTCAGAAATTTGAAAACAACAGTAAGATTCCGGACATTATTTTAATGGATATCAGCATGCCAATTATGGATGGTTTCGAGACCGTACTTTGGCTGAAAGAACATCACCCGGCCATCAAAGTAATGGCTCTGAGCATGCAAGGCGACGATAAAAGTGTCATTAAAATGATAAAAAACGGAGCAAAAGGTTATTTACTAAAAAACACCCATCCGAAAGAGCTGGAAAATGCACTAACAAAACTCAACAACGACGGATTTTTCTATCCGGAATGGGCTTCAAAAATCATTTTTTCGAATATGAATAATGATGATCCTGTAAACAGTGTGAGGATTTCCGACCGTGAAAAAGAATTTTTAAAATATACCGTCACCGAACTTAGCTACAAGGAAATAGCAGACAAAATGTGCTGTAGCCCGAGAACGGTAGAAAGCTACAGAGATCAGCTTTGTGACAAACTGGATCTGAAAACGCGTGTCGGCCTTGCAGTTTTCGCTATCAAAAATGGTTTCGCAGAATCTTAATTAAAAAACATTCACTCATATTTTTTTAACTTTAATAAAATCCTTTCTCAGATTATGGGAAGGGATTTTTCTTTTAGATTAAAAAAATTAATCATAACAGTAAATAATTATTATTGTTTTTCTTTAAATCATAACATTAAACACCAAAAGCCAACTTGAGCAAAACAACAATAAAAATTAATAATTAATAAAGATAAATCAATAGATTAAATAAAAAATTGAAACATTTATTATTTTTTGTCAAAATAATTGTTGTGTATTAATTTAGAAAAATATAAATTTATATGCTAAATTTCAAAAAGAATGGTTATGAAAAAATTATTATTCGGAATCCTTGTATTAGGATTAGTGTCGTCTTGTAACAGTGACAATATTACCAACCAGTCGGAAGAGTCATCAAAAGCTCCGCAGTCTTCAGATCTTTCTAAAAGAGGTTGTGCCGCAGAAGAAATAAGGCAGGAAGCATTAAGAAACAACCCTGAATTAAGACAAAAATTTGCCGCCCTGGAAGCCAACACAGAAAAATTTGCCAATGATCTGAGAATGGGAAAAGTTCTTGCCGATGGAACGGTAGAAATCCCGGTTGTAGTAAATGTTCTCTATAATTCTGCTTCTGAAAATGTTTCCGATGCCAGAATTGCAGAGCAAATTGCAGTACTGAATGCAGATTTTACGGCAACAAACAGCGACATCAATAAAATTCCTACAGAATTTCAACCCGTAAGTTCCGGTGATACTAAAGTAAAATTCAGACTGGTAAATACGGTAAGAAAACAAACCAATGTTAAAAGCTGGAAAACCAACGATGCCATGAAGAAAGCATCTTCAGGAGGTATTGATGCAACCAGCCCGACTAATTATCTTAACATGTGGGTTGTCGGTAAAATGACAAGCCAGGGACAAACAATTCTTGGATACGCCACCTTCCCCGAATCGGCAGGATTATGGAATGACGGTGTGGTGATTGCAGCCCCTTTCTTTGGAAAAACAGGAGCTTCTTCACCTTTCAATCTGGGAAGAACTGCGACTCATGAAGTGGGACATTACCTGAATCTTAGACACATTTGGGGCGATGCCAACTGCGGAAACGATCTGGTAGCCGATACACCTACACAAACAACTGCCAA
>CBFGVN010000152.1:0-7711 GCA_965651845.1 uncultured Chryseobacterium sp.
CAAAAGCATGGAGTATTCAGGGGCAGAATACTTTAATGCTCAACCAGGCTGCGTTTTCAAACTGGGTAGGCGGTGGGGCCAACAACGTGGGCTGGCTTGCCGGAGTAAATTACAATCTTACCTACGAAAAAGGCAAAGATCTCTGGGAAAACATTATCATTCTCGGCTATGGACAAAACAATACAAAAGGTATAGGAACCAGGAAAACCCAGGATGTCATCAATCTTTCTACCAATTACGGAAGAGAATTTGCAAAAAACTGGTATATTTCAGGTGGAGCGAGCTTGCAGACGCAGTTTGCAGCAGGTTATGCAGATGGGAACAATCCTGAAGCTGCAAAAATTTCCAATTTTATGGCTCCCGGTTATCTGAATGTAGGAGCAGGGGTCACTTACAGACCCAATGATAACCTGACCGTGACTTTACGTCCTGCCAACGCAAGATGGACTTTCGTTTTGGATGAAGACCTGCAATACGCCGGAACGTATGGTTTAAAAAACGACGGAGATTCATCATTATTCCAGTTCGGTTTTTTAGGAACAGCCATTTATAAGTTGAAAATTATGGAGAATATTACCCTTACCAACACAGGCTCTGTTTTCTCAAATTACCTGGATCATCCTGAAAGATTGGTGTTGTCCTACAGCGGAATTTTAAATATGAAAATTAATAAATTCATTTCCACCAATATCACACTGGATTTGCTTTACGATCACAACCAGATCCGAAGAACTCAGCTGAAACAAACTCTGGGAGTTGGTTTTGCCTATAATATCGACAACGGTAAAAAACGTTCTGATAACAAGGACAATCAATCCTGGATGAAAAAATAGTTTTAAAATAAAGATGGTGAATAGTAAATTTTGTTTCCAAGTGAATTTTAAAAATTGACAGCAAAGCGAATTCACTATTCACCATTCACTTTATTTGTATTTCTTTTCGGCTGAAGAATCAATCTGATAGAAGGGTTATTGGTAATGAACAATCTCAGCCAATCCAACGCCAGACGTACTTTGCTTCGGAATCCTACCAACGGAATAATGTGTATAAATAACCATGTAAGCCATGCAAAAAAACCTTTAAATGAAAACTTCGGAAGATCGACTACTGCATTGTATTTTGATATAATTGCCATACTTCCTTTGTTATTATATTTAAAAGGAATAAGAACTTTTCCGTCTTCAATACGTTTCAGGTTTTTCGCGAAATTTTTAGCATGCTGAATCGCCACCTGAGCCAATTGAGGATGACCTTTCGGATATTTTTCTTCGGTAACTTGTAAAGCAATATCGCCTAAAGCATAAATATTTTTCGTTCCCTGAACTTTATTATAAGCATCCACGAGCAATCTTCTTCCTT
Organism: uncultured Chryseobacterium sp.; assembly: GCA_965651845.1. Lineage (GTDB taxonomy): Bacteria > Bacteroidota > Bacteroidia > Flavobacteriales > Weeksellaceae > Chryseobacterium. The sequence continues at coordinate 1,360 of CBFGVN010000152.1, forward strand.
TTCCCACACTTTCTTCAGGAATTCCCGGAACTTCACGCCCGATTACACCGGAAGTCCAGATCAGTGTTTCGGTTTCTATCGTTCTTCCGTCCGCCAAAATCACTTTATTATCCACATAATCTTTCACTGCAACACTCAGGATGATTTTCACGCCGAGTTCTTCCAATTTCTTGTAAGCGGCATCCAGTGCGAGTTTACTCATCGGTGAAAGCAAAGATGGAAGCGCATCAATCAAATAGATATTTGAAAATCTTAATTTTATTTCAGGATATTCTTTTTGCGCGATGTATCTTCCCATCTCAGCCATCATTCCGGCAAGTTCCACGCCGGTCGGTCCACCGCCTGCGATCACTATGTTCTGTAATTTTTCGGCTTCTTTTGCTTCCTTATTTCGTGCCGCTTCTTCAAGAGTGAGCAGCATATAATTTCTGAGATAAAGGGCTTCTTCAATACTTTTCATCGGAAGAGCACATTTTTGCACGTTTTTCATTCCAAAAAAATTGGTTTCCGTTCCTAAAGCGAGTACCAGATAATCATATCGGATTCTCCCGGTGTCAGTTTCAATAGAATCGCTTTCCGGATTTACTTTTACAAGACTTCCCATATGAAAATTGACGTTTTCATAGTTGGAAAACAGTCTGCGGAAGGGATAGCTGATATTTGAGGCCTGAATAAAAGAAGTGGCCACCTGATAGATAAGAGGCGGAAAAAAGTGATAATTGTTCTTATCAACCAGCGTAATCTGAAATCTGTTATCATTCACCAAAGATTTTACCAGATTGATTCCGGCAAAACCTCCGCCTACAACGACGATATGCTTTTTCATATTTTATGGATATTGAGGTGGTACTTTTTTTAATTCAAGAATAACGCCAAAGAAAGCCGGAAAGGAGTATTTAAATTAAAATTAAAACATATTAATCATTTTATAATTAAAATTTTTCTAAAGAAAGCTCTGCATGATGTTTGTATTTAATAATATCCAAATCTTAAATATTACCATATGAAATCAAACATTTTAACAGAAAAACACCAATTAGGTTTAGGTGGAGTAGCCATCGGAACCGCTTTCGAAAAATTAACCGACGGAGAATCTTATGAAGTTTTGCAAAAAGCATGGGATCTGGGAATACGCTATTACGACACATCACCCTGGTACGGATTGACGAAAAGCGAAAGACGTTTCGGAAATTTCCTTCACGGACAGAACAGAGATGAATTTGTATTTTCAACAAAAGTGGGAAGATTATTCGTGGAAGTTCCTGAAAGTGAAGTGCCTCCAACCATGTGGAAAGCTCCTTTAAATTATGATTTCGAACATAATTATACTGCAGATGCCATTAAAAGATCCATCGAAGAAAGTCTGGAAAGAACGCGTCTCAGCCACATCGACATTGTTTACGTTCATGATTTGTCTGAGGATCAGGTGGGTGACCGTTATCCATACTTTTTAAAACAGGCGAGGGAAGGTGCTTTTAAAGTTTTATCGGAATTAAGGGATCAAGGCGTAATCAAAGCTTGGGGAATGGGCGTGAATAAAATAGAACCGATCTTAGACTGTCTAGATTCTGCCGATCCTGATATTTGTCTTTCGGCGACACAATATTCTATTCTAGATCATGAAGATGCAGTTGACAGATTGCTTCCTGCCGTAAAGAAAGCCGGAGTAAAGCTTGTTTCCGGAGCGGGGTACAATTCTGGTTTTATTGCCGGAAGAAACCGCTACAATTATGTGAATGTTATTCCGAAAGGAATGAATGAAAAGCTTCAGAAAATCAATGAAATTGCAAAAAAATACAATACAACTGCCGTTCATGCTGCCTTGCAGTTTGTTTTGGCCGCGGATGAATTTGCTTCCATTATTCCGGGTGCGAGCAGACCGGAACAGGTTGAGGATAATGTCAATGCCTTAAACGAAAAAATTCCTGCCGATTTCTGGAATGAGTTAAAATCAGAAGGATTGATTTATGAAAAAGCTCAGGCTCCAGCATAGTTTTCTTCAATTAATTGACCGGTTCTGAGATCAATGAACTGGTCAATTAAAACTATTTTTAATCTTTATCATTATATCTACGTAATTCTGTGCTAATATTCCGCTAAAATGGGTTAAACTTTTACCTGCTTCTCCGGATAACTTTGTCATATCAAAAAACAAACAAATTTTTAACAATAAAAAAGAAAGATAATGGCAAAAACAGTTTTTATAACAGGAGCATCAAGAGGATTCGGAAAATTATGGACGGAAGCATTTTTAAAAAGAGGCGATAAAGTAGCCGCTTCTGCAAGAAATATTGCAGCGTTGGATGATCTTGTGGAAAAATACGGAGATAATATTCTTCCGGTACAATTGGATGTGACAAATAAAGAGCAGGTTCAGCAGGCAGTCGACACGATTCAACAACATTTCGGAGGTATTGATATTTTGATCAACAATGCAGGTTACGGGCTTTTCGGAACAGTGGAAGAAACTAAGGAAGAACAGGCAAGAGCCCAGATGGAGACCAATTTTTTCGGATTATTATGGGTAACTCAGGCTGTATTGCCTGTAATGAGAGCACAAAAAAGTGGACATATCATTCAGGTTTCCAGCTTTTTGGGAATTACAACACTACCCATGTTAGGTTTATATAATGCTTCAAAATTCGCGGTGGAAGGTTTAAGCGAAACTATTGCATCAGAAGTGGCACATTTAGGAATAAAATTCACTTTAATCGAACCCAACGGATTCGCTACAGAATGGGCGGGAAGCTCTGCAACGCAAACAACTTCAGATATTGCAGATTATAATCCTATACGTGAAGGTTTTGCAGAAACGGGAGAAAATGGAGAACTTTGGGGAGATCCTAATGCTACCATCGAACCCATTTTAAAGGTTGTAGACAGCGAAAATCCTCCATTACGATTATTATTAGGAAAAGTTGCCTATCAATTCGTTCATGAAGTGTATAACAACAGATTGAAAGACATTGAAGAATGGAAAGAAGTAAGTATTGCTGCACATGGCCATTAATTTCTTACATTTGATATAGACTTTTAATCATAAGACTATGAATTCAAATGCTTTAACATCAGCAACACAATTTGCATCCATTAATGGTCACAACATCGCTTATCGTAAGTTCGGAAAAGGAACGCCCATGTTTTTTACCAATCGTTTCAGAGGGATAATGGATACCTGGGATCCATTGTTTTTGGATAAGCTTGCAGAAAATAATACCATTATCCTGCTTGATTATCCGGGAATCGGGAGCTCGGAAGGAGAACTGCCTTTACACATAACAGAAGTTGCAGCCACAGTTCCGAAGCTGGCGGATTTTCTTGAAATTGAGAAATTTAATATTTTGGGTTGGTCTTATGGCGGGCTGGTAGCACAAACGGTGATGTTCCAGAATCCGGACAGGGTTTTGAAAACGGTTTTAATAGGAACAAATCCTCCAGGAGAAAATGAGGTTCCCATAGAAGAAGCTTTCTTTGATTATGCCTTGAAACCCGTCAACGATATCGAAGACGAATATTATTTATTCTTCGAACCGGCATTGGAAGCCAGCAGAAAAGCAGCGGAAGAGTCCCATAATAGAATCGGGCAGAGATTGGATGCAAGCCTAATTCCATCTACAATGGAGGTTTTTCAGAGGTATTTTTCAGGAACGGCAAGTTTTAAAGAAGATAAACTTAACTTCCGGGAAGCCTATAAAACCTTGAAAACTCCGGTTTTGGTTGTTTCAGGTGATCATGATACCAGTTTTGCGACGGATAACTGGTTTCCATTGTTGCAGAATGCTCCGAGCATACAGCACATTATTCTGCACGGATCGGGACACGCGCCGCAGCATCAGTTTCCTGAGCTGGCAGCAGGATATATCAATTTATTTTTAGCGAATAATTAATTTAAATTTAATGAAACATTATAAAACCATCACCGAACTTCATGCAGGAAATCTTTGGGATCCGCCCCAGCATCCGCTATTGGGTTTGGTGGGCTGTCTATCAACCTGTACTTTAGGTAATCAGGAATTTACTGCTGATTGTTATATCATTGCATTCAAAAAGATACAGTCCGGGATTTTCATGTACGGAAGAACACCTTACGACCATGACAACGGCTGTCTATTTTTTACCAAACCAAGACAGGTAATCGAAATGAAAGACCTGAAGTTTGAGGAAAATGGTTTTATGCTGATGATTGATCCTGATTATCTTAATGGTCATGATTTGTTTAAAACCATCGATCAATACGGATTTTTTGATTATGAGGTAACTGAGGCCATCCATCTTTCACCGAAGGAGGAGCAGATTATCCTTGAACTTCACGAAAAAATACAAAACGAATATTTCAACAACCCTGATGAATACAGTCGTGAAATTATTTTAAGCCATGTTTCATCAATTTTAAAATATTCTCAGCGTTTTTATAAAAGACAGTTTATTGATCGTGCGCAGATTACAGGAAAAATTACATCCAAATTCAATGATGTTCTGAAAAAATACATCAACGAAGGTAATCTTGAGAAAAAAGGACTTCCAAATGTAAGCTATATTGCTGAGCAATTGGCTATTTCACCACGTTATCTAAGTGATTTATTAAAGCAGGAATCGGGAAAAACAGCCATTGAGCTGATCCATATTTTTCTGATCTCGGAAGCGAAAAATTTACTAAGAATCGGAGAAAAAGGGGTAACGGAGATTGCTTATGAACTGGGATTTGAAAATGCTTCTTATTTCACCCGCCTTTTTAAAAAGCAGACGGGAATGAAGCCGTTGGAATTCAGGAAAACAAACTTGAATTAAGTTTGAATTTTAAATAAAAAATATAGAAGTTTTTTTAGTTTTTGTTTTGTTGGTGGACAATCGCAAAGGCGCAAATTTCAATAATTTAAATACTGTTTTAGGGCGCAAGGATTTTATCTTCGATAAAATTTAGTAACGCACATTTATTCTCGAATTCGCTAATTGAAATCTTTGATTTTATCGCGCCTTAAAATATAATAATTTGATGATATAACTTGAGCCTTTGCCATTGTCCAACAACAAAACAACTGTTAGATTTTAATAAAAAAAAGCTGGAAATTAAGAATTTATGTTTTCCCATTTCCAGCTTTTATCTTCAGTTTCTTACATTAATCTAAGGGTTTTCTGCCTGTAATAATATTATAAAGAATTACTATAATGGCAATTACCAATAAAACATGAACAAGGTATCCCGTGCTCATTCCCGGTACAATACCTAACATTCCTAAAAGCCATACTACAATACAAATGACTGCGACTAACCATAATATACTTCTCATGACTAAAAAATTTTAATGTTATCTGATAGTTTTAATACACATATTATGCCTTTTATGTGAAATCAATTTTAAAAACGTACCACAAAACTAATTTTCATGAAAATTTTTAACACTTAAATATTAAAATTATAAACAAAGACAGCCAGTATTTACAAAAGTCCAAAATGCTTCAAAGCCTTTTCAATTCCATCATTATCAACATCTTCTGTAATATAGTCAGCAATTTCTTTTACAACATCATTGGCATTTCCCATCGCGATTCCGATTTTTGTAAATTTTAACATAGAAATATCATTTCCGCCATCTCCAAAAGACATTGTTTCAGAAACATCAATATTAAAACGATCGCAAAAAACCTCAATTCCTACTTTTTTGCTGATCCCTCCGGGATTTACATCTGCGAACAGAGGCGTCCATCTTGAAGCAATACTGTTGGGCATTATATTTTCCATAAATTCTTTTTCCACCTCGGGACCAAGAAAAATATTCGCCTGAAGTACATTATCTATATCAATATTTTCTTTATCATGAAGAGGAGGAACCGGAAGATTCACGTGAGCATACATCCCGACAACTTCAGGAGCAGCATCGTTGATCTCCACTTTATCTTCATACATAAGCGAATAGCTTAAAGGAAAATTTTCAGCATAATTGATTAAATTTTGAATATCATTCGGATCAATTATATTTTTAGATAAAATTTCACCGTCAGTTGTTGCGCAATATCCTCCGTTGAAGGTGATAAAACCATCAAATTCTATATGTGAGATATGCGCCAATGTGTTGATAGAGCGTCCTGTCGCTACAATTACTTTAATTCCTTTCCGGCGCAGATTTTCAATTGCCTTTTGAGTAGAATCGGGGATTTTATTGGTTTTAAAACTTATCAAAGTTCCGTCAATATCGAAAAATACAGCTTTTATCGGAGTAGGGTTTTCAGCATTAAAAGTATCCATCATTTAAAATCGTTTTGAATAATTGTTAGGTTTATACTAACAAAAATACAATAATTAAAGTTTTGATTAATGGTTTAACCTTTAAATTAATATAAATAAACCATACTT
>CBFGVN010000153.1:0-7659 GCA_965651845.1 uncultured Chryseobacterium sp.
CTTCTATGGATTACATGTTCCAGCTCTCTCACGTTACCTGGCCAGTCATAAGACATCATTTGTGCCAGTGCATGATCGGAGATTGAAGGTGCATCAATTGCCAAAGCTTTACTGAATATCGAAATAAAATGAGACACCAGGACCGGAATATCCTCCCTGCGTTCCTTAAGCGGCGGTACGGTTATTGGGAAAACATGAAGCCTGTAATACAAATCCAGTCTAAAGCGGCCTGCTGCCACCTCATCTTCCAGATTACGATTGGTAGCTGCTATAATACGGACGTTTAATTTGACGGGGAAACTGCTTCCTATCCTTTCGATTTCTTTTTCCTGAAGTACCCTTAAAAGTTTAACCTGAATGTCCATTGGCATTTCACCTATTTCATCCAAAAAGATGGTGCCGCCGTCTGCAGCCTCAAACTTTCCGATACGTTTTTCGAAGGCTCCGGTGAAAGCTCCTTTTTCATGTCCAAAAAGAAGGGACTCTGCCAGATTATTAGGGATAGTACCACAATTAATAACCACCAAAGGCTTATTTTTTCTTGGAGATAAATTATGGATGCTCTGTGCCACTTTCTCCTTACCTGTACCACTCTCTCCCATAATTAAAACTGAAGTATCCGAAGGCGCTACTTTTTTTATATAATCAAACACAGAGATCATCTTTTGGCTGTTACCTACCATGGCACAAAATCCATTAGACATAAGATCAATATCGGCCTTTTTATTGCTCGTTATATTGGGTTGTTTTTTCTTTGTAATCTGCATGTTGGTTACAAACCTGGCCAAATGAGATTCCAGCTTGGTTAAAAGCTGCAAATGTTCATTACTGTAGGAATCTGGATTCCTGCTGTAGAAATAAAAATTAAAAACGCTTCCCTCTTCTATCCTCACAGGCAAAACCATAAAAGATCTGATGCCGAAAGTGGCTGCAAGTAACCTTACAATACCCGAATTCTGGAAAATTTCTCTGAAAGAATGATCATAGTAGATCTTTGGAAATTCATGTTTAGGAGATTTTGATTGTATATCATATATTTCTGATTTGCTTTTACCTGTGATCTTAGCTATTTTGTCGACATCGGTTATTTCATAATTTTCAAAATCTTTCCTAAGCAGTCCTGTAGGGCTATAATCATTATGAACAGGCTCTGCCTGCATATAGTCAAACGGTATATAGGTCTGTAAAGTTCGGGCTAACTGCAATAATGCCTGCTCCCATTTTACAGGCTGACAGGAAATTGCATCAATACTTTCCCGTAAAATATTTTCCTGCTGCATTTGCGACTCGATACCATAATTATGACGATAGAAAGCTATTTCCAACGTTATTAAAACATCCTGCTCTCTGAATGGTTTAACAATAAAACCGTAAGGCTGTGTCTTTTTGGCCTCTTCCAATACCGATCTGCTGGAATTGGCCGACAGAAATATAAATCCGATATGATTTTCGTATAGTTTTTTAGCCAGATCTATTCCGGTTTCTGTACCTCTCAGGAAAATATCTACAAAAACCAAATCGGGTTTTTCCTCATCAATAAAAGTAAGAGCCTGAACTACGGAACGTGCAATTCCGATCACTTCATACTGCGCTTTTTCAAGAATTAACTGCAAGTCGTGCGCCTCAATAAACTGATCTTCTACAATGAGTATTTTCTTTTTTTTATCAGTTTTATTATTTTCTAATTCCATGGCTGTACTTTTTAATGAAAGGATCTTTTATGTAATATGATGAAAATATTTCTCCCTTTAACTAAATGAAAGAACTTAAGATTGAATTGTTTGTTTTAAAAAATCAATAAAAAATTCACCCTATCCGTTATATAATTATTAATTTAAACATAATTAAATTATTATAACAACTTTTACCTAAAGTTAATAATTTTATAATAAAAAACTAAAGAAATAACCGGATATGAAAGTCAAATATCTTTTTTGTTTTATAATATCATTTTCCTTACTGGGTTATGGTCAGACTTCGATTAAAAATAATTACGATATAAAAAAAAACAGGTTATTAATTAAAGCCACGGCCATGTACATACATTCTGTAAACCAAGGCTTTGTGGATATGGACAGCGCTATGGTTTTGGCGTGTACGGCCAATAAATTTCCTGTTTCATTATCATTTGATGAGGGGTATAATGACGGAAGCTATTTGGCAGGCAGTAAAATGGTTGATCAAAATAATATCAGCGCCGCTCTGGGAATACTTAATCAGCTCAAAAAAACAGACCGGATAAAGCTGCTATTACAATTAGGGAGCTATTATCTTTTTAAAACCGGAGAAAAAAAGGAAGACCTTCAGCAATCTTTATCCTACATAAAACAAGCCATCGAACTAAGTAATACAATGGGTATCCCCAAATGGCAGCACCAAAGCAATATGTTATTGGGGAAATATTATATCCAAGCCAATAATCCTGTTGAAAGCAAAAAGATTTTTGCAAAAGTTGTTGATGAAAGCAGAAAACTAAACAACAGGAAATCTTTAGCCGAAGCTTTAAATAACCAAGGAACCTATCTCGCTTTGGAAGATCCCGATAAAGAAAAAGCTATCTCTGAAGCTATGCTGTTGTACCGCTCTATTGGTGAGAAAGAATTAGAAATAGAAATGCTTATGAAATTATTAACGATACATTTCTGGAAGGGAAATATTGATCTTGCAGAGAAAGAACTTTTAGACGCCTCTGCCCTTCAAAAAAAGATTGGGTTCAAGCATCTTCATTATACTTCTGCGCCATTAGCTTTTATATATTCCGTAAAATATAATCTGAACAAATCTCTGTTTTATTCCATCAACAGTATAAAAACCATGGAAGCAACGAAAGACATGATCTGCGCAGATAACTTCTACCTCCGTCTGGGTGATATCTACCAGAAAATGGGTCACCCAAAAGAAGCCATGGAAATGTATAAAAAGAGCTTTGAAGCGGGTACTAAAAATATCAACAGCGGAAGCTGGTACAAAAGCTTTCCTTTAATTATTCAGTTGTTTATAAAAGACAAAAAATACCAGCAAGCTCTTGATTATTTTAAAAAAGCAGATGCATATCCGCCCAACAGCAAAATCGATATTTTTTATCTTTCCCAAACCAGAGCATCCCTGTATGAGAAAATGGGAAATAATCTATTAGCCGAAAAATTTTATCTGAAAATGGCACAAAATGCAGAAAACATAATGTCTACCAGAACCTCCAGAAATGTGGCCATAGGATATTCACAGGTATCATTATTTTATGCAAAAACAGGAAAACCGGATAAAGCTAAATTTTATGCCGACAAGGCATTGGATATCAGCAAAAGGACAAATCAAACTTTTAATATTCAGGAGCTTGATCTTTCATTATTCAAAATTGATTCTCTTAAAGGTAATTACTTTTCTGCCATACATCATTATCAAAACTACAACAAGGTAAATGACTCTTTGTATAATGTTTCGAAAAACAGAGAAATTGAAGAATTAAAAATCCAATATGAAACATTAAAAAAAGAAGATAATATTAAAACCCTGGAAATTCAGAGTAAATTACAGGAAAGCAAGCTTCATAGGTCAAGACTTTTGATTAATTTGTCAGTCGGATCCATATTGCTGCTCGTGGTGATCATCGGATTGCTTTACAATAGCTACAAAGTGAAGCAAAAAAGCAATAAGGAATTAATGATCAAAGAAGATAAAATCAGTCAACAGAACATAAAACTTCAGCATTTGCTTGATGACAAAGAATGGCTCATCAAAGAAATCCACCACAGGGTTAAAAATAATCTTCAGACCGTCATCAGCTTACTCAATTCGCAATCTGCCTATATTGAGAACGATTTGGCATTATCCACCATCAAGAACAGCCAGCACAGAATCCATGCGATGTCTCTGATTCATCAGAAACTTTATATGTCCGAAAATATTTCAACCATTAATATGCCGATCTATATCAATGAACTGGTTGAGTATTTAAAAGATTCTTTCAATCTGAAACAGAATATCCGATTTAAAATTAATATCGACGAAATAGAGCTGGATGTATCACAGGCAATACCTTTGGGATTGATTATAAACGAAGTCGTCACCAACTCCATAAAATATGCATTTCCGGAGAACTCACAAGGAATTATTTCCATATCACTGATTACAAAAGACACAGACCACTACCTATTGACTATTTCTGATAATGGAACCGGAATTACATTAAATCCGGACAAAAAAACAAAAAACTCATTCGGAATGAGCCTGATCAAAGGGCTGTCAGATGATCTGGACGGCAAATTTTCAATTGAAAACAACAATGGAACATTATTACAGTTGTCTTTTGAAAAAAATGAACAGTCACAAAAGCATACAATTTAGGTAGTCATATATTACAAATACAGCACCCGAAAAATTATATTCAAATACCATATTTACTATCAAACGTGTAGTTTTTTTACTACACCATGTAGTAATATTAGTACAAAAATATGTATTCATTTTTAATCCAAAAATTTAAATTTGTGATAAATCGGAAATCACAATAAATCGTAATAAAAAACACACTTTTATTTTAGAGATAATACTGCCACTGCACCAACTGCTGCCTTTATTGGCGTTGCAAAATATGTGAGCAATAATATCTTAGATCCTACAGTAACCGGAGCAAATGGATATGAGCCGGCCTATGGTTCTTTTTTAATAATAAAGCAGGCACTACAGCGCAAAATATCATTACAATATTTCCTGTACAGTAATTAAATGATAAAACTTTAAAGTAACATTTAACCATGAAAAAATACTCTTTTCCCGGGGATTTTATTCTCAATCACTATGTCGTTTTTATGGTCAGGTGATAATGAATATCAAAACTTTACACTTCCTATTTATCGCTAACAATCCAAAATATATAATTAAACAATTAATTTTTCTTCAAAAACACTATCAAATCGAAATTTTATTTTCTCTAAACTTTAGGGTTGCTTCTAATAAAAAAATACCATAAAAATTTTATTAATTACAAAAGAATACAAGAAATGAAAAGGTTATACACAACAGCATTATTGCTGATAGGTAGCTTCGTGTTTTCCCAAGTAGGCATTAACAGCATTGAGCCGAAAGCGACATTAGACATTGGGGCAAAAAATGCAACAGGTACAGTAACGGATACCGATGGAATTCTTATTCCGCACATAGACAGGCAGCGTGCACAGAATATGGCTACAATCGCCACTTCCACCATGATATATGTGAATGATATATCAACAGGAACAAATACAGGAAAAGCCATTCATATCGATATAGCAGGCTTTTATTATTTTGACGGAAGTGTTTGGCAAAAACTTACTTTTAATAATAATTCTTACTCTTTAGGAGATATCCAGTACTCTGCAAGAACGGCTGATCATGAGGGATGGTATCTTTTAGACGGGAGATCCATTGCAAGTCTTCCTGCAAATGCCCAATCAGTAGCTGCAAGTCTCGGATTGGCAGGCAACTTATTTGATGCAAGTGATAAAACACTGAAAGCCAAAAGCACAACCGAAAGCATCGGTACTGTGGGAGGAACCAATTCTTTTACAATTTCACAAAGCAATTTACCCAATATATCTCTGGCGGGGAGTGCCAGCATAACGATAAATTCAGCAGGAAACCATGCCCACGGTCCCGATAAAGGTACTGGTTTTTTAATTACCGGATTACCTGGAGGAGGATATGGAGGCGGGGATGCCGGCTCCTGGGGAGGAACAGGTGCGGCAAGTACTACAGGAGCCGCAGGAGCCCACACGCATACACTGTCCCAGGCAATACCTGTTGCATTGGGAGGATCCAATCAACCGATAGATAACAGGTCTGCTTATCTGGCTTTGAACACTTTTATCTATTTAGGTGAATAAATTATCATTAACTAATCATTATCATTAACCAAAAACTTATCAGACATAGAATATGAAAAAGATATATTTATCGTCAATTATATTCCTTTCAATTGTAAATATAGCATTTGGGCAGGTGGGATTTAATATTTCGGCTCCACAATCAACATTAGATATTAAAGCTATGAATCCTACAGGGGCATTTACCAACGCAGATGGGATTTTAGTTCCCCGTGTTGATCGCCAGCGAGCACAGAACATGGCTTCTGTCGAGACGTCTACTATCATTTATGTAAATAATTCTGCTACGGGAAGTCAAACAGGAAAAGCTCAGAATATCGATAATACCGGATTTTACTACTACAATGGCAGTGTATGGGAAAAGCTATTTTTTACCGATAAAAGTTCTCTTGTAGGAAATGTAAAATATTCAATTAAAACAACAGATCACGACGGATGGTATCTATTAGACGGAAGGGCTGTTTCTTCTTTTCCGGCTACAGTTCAGGCAAAAGCACAGGCTTTAGGCTTTACCACCAACATACCTAATGCATCTGACAAGGTTTTAAAGACAAAAAATACTGCAGAAGGTTTAGGTACTATAGGCGGAAGTAATCTGTTTGCAATTTCACAGAGTAATTTGCCTAATATAACACTTACAAGCAATACAAGCGGAACAACTACTGCATCGGGAGCCCATGCGCACGGTCCTGCAGCAGGAAGTGCTTACTTGCTTTCCGGAACAAATTATTCAAACAACGGACAGGGTTACGGTAATGCCGGAAGCGGTGCATGGGGAGGGGTAAACGGGAGAGCCAACACAGCTGCTGCAGGTGCCCACACTCATACATTCAGTGGGACGTCAAGTACTCCTCTAGGCGGAGGAGGCCAGTCAATTGATAACAGATCTCCTTACTTATCGGTAAATACTTTCATCTATTTAGGTGAATAACTTTCAGTATTTTATAATAAATTATCAAACAAAAAATCATGAATAAAAAAACATTATTCTCAATTATATTCTTGTCAATCATTCATACAGCCTACAGCCAGATCGGAATTAATACGTCCAATCCTCAATCAACCCTTGATATTAATGCCAAAAACCCTACAGGTACTACAACGAATACGGATGGAATACTAATTCCTCGGGTAGACCGCCAGCGTGCACAAAACATGGGTACTATAGAAATTTCTACAATTATATATATCAATGATTATACTACGGGCACCCAGACAGCAAAAGCTCAGAATATTGATGCTAACGGATTTTATTATTACAATGGAAGTGTTTGGGAAAAAATCAACAAAACTCTTTTATCATACCCCATTGGAAGTATTACGCAGTCATTTAAGTCCGCAGATTACAGCGGATGGTATCTGTTAAACGGAAGAGCTGTTTCCACGCTTCCGGTTGCAGCGCAAGTAGCGGCCGCCAGTTTAGGTTTAACGACCAACTTGTTTGATGCCACAGATAGAACTTTAAAAACTAAAAACACGACAGAAAATATAGGGGATACAGGAGGAAGTAACTCGTTTGCAATTTTACAGAGCAATCTGCCTAATATCAATTTGACCACTACAGTAAGCGGTACTGCCCTATCTGCAGGATCCCATACACACGGTTCTGACACGGGAGGTGCATTTTTATATGGTGGTACAAGTGTCGGTAACAATGGCAGTGGGCATGGAGGAAGTACAAGTCCCACTTTATTTGGAGGTGTCGGGGTAGGTATTACAAATGTTTCTGCAAATCACGCCCATGCCTTTACCGGAACAACAACTACAACGTTGGGTTCGGGGCAATCTATAAATAACC
>CBFGVN010000154.1:0-7630 GCA_965651845.1 uncultured Chryseobacterium sp.
ATTCTTTGTCTTTTAATCGTTGCCATTTTGCAGGCTGGTTGTTATCACTCTGCAGGCTGGTTTCTATATACAGATTATCATTATTCGCATAATAAGGAACGTCGATATAAATGGATGTGATATCAAAATCGTTTTCCAGATACAGCTTGTCTTTAAAATAAATATAATTTGACCCCTTCGATTTGGCTCTTTCTATGAAAATATTTTCAGCTTTAGGATAATAGGATGGAGTTGTCAGAGGATTAAAAAAAACATAACCGTCCATTGAAGGAAGCACAAAGTTTCCATTTTTTAAAGTGGCTACATTCGACAGGCCTCCGGTTCCGTTGAATTCATTGCTGTTGAATCCTGCTTTTTTGGTATAACGGTAATAGAAAACGTCTGTATTTCTGTTTTTTGCATATTCCAGAAGTTTAGATTTTAACACTTTAAACAAACCATTGTTTGTGGGAATCCAAAGAAACCCTTTTTTGTCCTCCAAAACATTGTGCGGTGAAGAGATGTACCCATTATCATCGTAAGGCATTTTGATCAATTCATTGTTTTTCAAGAGATAAAAGCCTTCTCCGCGCGAGATGGTCCAGAAGTTTCCGTCGGGTGTAGCGACGATGTTTTTTATCGTTAGCGAGCTGATCTGTTGTAAGTTTTTTTTGGATCTGGAAAAAATAAAAAGCCCATTATTATGACCTATAAGTAAATTATCGTTGTCTAAAGATCGTACGGTATTGATCGGAGACAGGCATGGCAAAGAATATTCTGGGATTTTGAATTGATCATTGGTGTAAATATTCAAAAAATAAGGCGAATTACGCTGCAGCTGCAACGCATAAATTCCTTTTTCTTTAAATATGGCCAGTACTTCTTTATCTACGGTTACGGAATCTGTTTTTTTGAAACCAGAACTCTTAGTTACACGATAAATTTTATTGTTTTTGGGATAAATAATATTTCCTGATTCGTCATAAGTGATAGAAAAATTGTTGTCTTTTTCACTGAAATGATAATCATTCAGTAAAGTATTCTGGTCGAAAACCCGTCCTTGAGTATTGATAATACTGTTCTCCCCAAATGGAAGTGCAGTGTAATAAATTCTGTTTTCCAAAGGAATTTCCGTTTTCGGAATGTTAAATGCAGAAATTTTAATAATACACAATCCCTGATTATAGGTTCCCAAATAAAGACTGTTGTACTCTTTGTCATAATAGATCGAAGACATGGTACCAAAGTCGATCTCACTATTTTTGAGGTGTACGAGAAGGCGCAGTTTCAAAGCCCCGTTGATATATTCACTTTTATAGATTTTCCCCTGATTGACAATAAAGACCTGATCGTTGAGCTGCTGCCAAAATATTCTGCTTTGCAGATCGTTGTAAAGCGGATCTGCAGGAAGCTCAGAAAGTTTACCGTTCTTTACGACCATAAGATTCTTCTGCCCGGGAGATCTGAAGAAAATAGTTTCTCCGTGTAAAAATAATCTTTTGTAATCTTTTACTTTGAAGGCAAGAGAAATTATTTTTTCAGGCGAAGTTTTATTTTTTTTGTGAATGATAGAGCCGTCATTAAAGAAGTAAATTCCATCTTTAGTTTTTATAGAAAAAGATTCTGAAAATGTGAAATTAACTGTACTGATGTTTAGATACTTCTTATTCTTGTAGTGTATATATTTTGTCAGATTTTTAGAAACCGGGCTGGTTTGTATAATGATATTTCTGTTTTTTATTAAAGCATATTGTTGTTCATCAATATTAGAATTTAAGATATAGTCTCTGGAAATATCCCCTTTGAAATAAGTAAAATTAAGATTAGAAAGCTTCAGGTTTTTATAAGACAAGAAACTATAACCGTCATACCGTACGATTCCGCCCTCCGTAGCAAGCCAGATAAAACCGTATTTATCCTTTACAATATCCTTTACACTATTCTGCGGCAGACCACTTTCTGAGTTGTACCAGAAAGAAGAGTATTGTTGCCCGAAAGCTATGAAAATAAATAAAAAAGTGAGTAGAAGTAGAAGTTTCCTCATTCAAAATGATGTTATTCTATGAATACAAATGTACAATGAAGATTTAACATAATTTTTAAAAATGTAGAACTTTTTCTACAAAATGTCGAAATTTCTCTACAAAGGGAATTTTGTGAAAAGTTTTATTTAAAATAATTTTGCAGTTAGCTTTATTTCAGTGAGTTATGATTGGAGAAAAAAATAAGTGTTCTTTATCAGAATAAATATAGATGTCAACATAGAATTTAATTTGGGATTAAATGTTCCCGGAGTTTAATTAATTCTTTAATTTTAGTTAGGTTATTTAAAGTCTGTTCAGTGAGCAGGCTTTTTATATTTAAATTATTTGAATAAACAAGAATCATAATGTAAAAGGCCTCCCGTTAAGAAGGCCTAGTAATAAAAAAAATAATCAATTTAAATATAAAGATAAATTGAATATATCTGGCTATTCATTCATCCAAATCAGCATTTTTTTTACTTTGTACTGAATAGTAATGTTTTGAATACAATTTTTCGAGTCTTTATTTAATCTTAAAGCCGTTATTTTTATTGTTTTTCCCATCAGATTTTGACAAAACTGATCGAAGGGCATGAGTTTTTTATCATTAATCACAACAGGAACTTCAAAATTTCCACACAAATAATCCTTAAAATCGTCTTTAGTTTTCGCTTGCGCTGCCACCTGATTCAACAAGAGCTGAAATTGTTCATTAGATATTTCGGGTGCTTTTTTCTCTGTGATGGCAGAATCTTTTTTTGATTTGGTTTTCGGTGCAACCGGAATATACTGAAGCATATCAACCAGCGGATCTTTCTGCGCTTCACCTCTTGGCAGCGAAAATGCAGCATGAGGTCTTTCAAATTCGTAAGATTTTATATCGATCTTTTGTTTGGCTTTAATGGTTTTTGGTGCTACATAAATGGTTTTAACAGCAGTATGCTCAAGATCTCCGTTCACAATTAAGGTAATCTTTTTTTCGCCAACCGTTTTGAAGCGGTAGCTTGGATTTTTTTCCAGGGCATCAGTATTAGAGGTCTCTCCAAAGCTCCATTCCCAGGAAACGCCACCTTCTTTTTCGGCATCAAACTGTACTGTTTCTCCTACGGTAACCACATTTGGTGAAATAATAAAAGGCAGATATCCCGTTTGCTGACTGACACTTGTAATCGTCAGCTTTTTTTCATGGACGCAGTTTCCGTTAATTGTTAGTTTTACAATATAATCGCCGGGTTTTTTATATTGATGTAAAGTGAATTGTCGTTTATCAACAGCCGTACTGTCTCCAAAATCCCATTCCCAGCTATTGGCTCCTGAAGTATTGTCCTGAAACTCGACAACATGATTGACAACATAGTCGTCTGCATGCACGAGAAACTTCGCATCATCACAGTCAACATGTTTGGTAAATTGGTACAAAAGAAGAAGCACACTGGCTGAAAGCAAGATACCAAAGCATATATAGACCCGATAATCTACATTCTGAAATAATGTGCGATTACTTTTTTTCATCAACTATTTGTGTTTACATGCAAAGATATTCAGGATTTTTTAAATGACCAAAAAAATAGTTTTAAAAAATGTTAAATATTTAATTATTTACTCAAAAATTAATATATTTGCCAAAACACAAATGATAATAATGAGATTAATAAAAATAATTTGCATATTTCTTACGTATTCTTTATTTTGTTCATGTGCGGGTAAAAAATACATTAAAGAAATTCCATATAAATATTCTTTAAGTGAATATCTTAAAGATAAAGGTCAGGAAAAGAAGAGTTTAGACTCTGTTTATTCTACGATCGACGACAATTCCGAAGGTTTAAGCGATGATGTTTTAAAGATTAAAGAAAAATATTCTATAATCTTAGGGGTGATGCCTAAAGAAATTAAAGATTACAAGCTGTATTCTTATCTTGATGAATGGCTCGGAACTCCCTATAAGAAGCAAATGCTGGAAAAAAATGTGGGTGTGGACGGCTCCTATTTTGTTCAGGCTTTGTATAGTGATGTTTTCAATAAGACCTTTTCCAAAACTCCGGACGGGATTTTCAGATCCAAGGAAATCCAGCTTTTTACAGGAAGGGCTTTTTTGCAGGAAGGGGATATCTTATTTTTCAGGTACGATAAAACCCATCCTATTTCAGATGTCGGGATTTATCTTCGTAATGATAGGATTGTGGCCTGCACTTCAAAAGGCTTGAACATCTATAATTTTAATGATGAATATTTTCAGCTGAGATATATCGCAGCAGGGCGTTTAAAGTAAAATGACATGGAAAGTTTAGAACATATCGCCAGCCAGATTGATGCTTTAAAGTATGATGTTAAAGCTGAAGTTGTCATTAATGATTTGCTTAAAAATTACAAGATTGATGAAAATCAGTATGTGACTCAAAATGAAGGGCAATTCTCCAGAGCCTATCGTTTTGATATTCTTAAAAGTGATATTCTGGATCATGAGTATAATGAACAACAAACCCTGCAGCTGAGCCTTTCCCGGGACAGTTTTTATGATATGCTTCCCGAAAGTCTGATTCATGATACCAAGAATGATGCTCTTAATAAGGATGTAGACATCATGATCAAAGAATATCAGGTGCAGAAAAAACAACAGAAAGCGGCGCGCAGTTTTTTTCAGCCTTTTGAAAATGAGCTGTTCAGCTATGGAGTGGATGTGGAACATTTTGAAGACAGCTTTTTATTTGAGCTAAACAGCCATCTCGTTCCGCAAATGTTTTATGATTTTTGGGGAATCGACACGGATTTCCCTGCGCTTTTGGTTTCTAAATTTATACGATTACTTCCTTTCTCTTACAGAATTGTAGGTGATATTGAGCAGACATGCAATATTCTTTCACTTTTATTGGAGGAAGATGTACATATTTTGTACAAAGGACATCATAAATACTCGGATGAAGAACAGAAAACCGAGTTGGGAATGAGCAGACTGGGGCTGGATCTTATTGCCGGAACTACTTATGATGATTATTCCAATCACTTGGATATCAGTATCGGTCCATTGAAAAATTCGGCATTTACAGATTATATTCATGAAGGGAAGAAAAAAAAGTTTGTTGAAATGTTTTATGATCATTTTTTCCCGATAGAAGTGGAGATAAAAACCATTATTCTCTTACCTAAAGAAAAGCAGGATTTTGAATTTGACATTTCTGAAAGCCCTGTTTTAGGCTATAATACAAGAATTTAAAAAACACAAATACACAGCACAAATGAGATTTAAAAAATATTTTATAAACCTTCTGGATCCGAAGCTTCTGGTGATGATTTTTATTGTTCTTGCGCTTTGCGTGATCCTTACGATGCTTTTTAGTCAGAAAGCTCCTGATTTTAAGCAGAAATATAAAAGTAAATTTTATACATACGTCTTCGCCTTTGCTTTTGTCTATGCCATAGCCGCTTTGCTGGGGTACAACAGGCTTTTCTCGGATGATAATTTGTATGAATTTATTTTTTACCAGATCAGTTCATTGGTTTTGGGAATTTTCCATTGCAGTTTATACAGAAGTGTTTTTAATAAGTTTGATTCCAAAAAAATAGGGACGGAATATCTTTTTGCTTTAGTTTCAGTGGTGTATGCCATCATTCCGTTTTCTTTGATTTACAGTTTTTTAAATGGATCGGATCTGGTGTACCTGATGCTGGGACACTTTATGGTTTTCTTTATTCCGACATTTTTGAATGATACCTTCAACAGAGCAATGCAGATTCCTCCCAAAATTTATAAAACATGGCAGTTTCCGGAGAATTATCGTGAATTGGCAGGTGTGGACGACGAAGAAATGAGGGATCTTGTTGTTTTTACATTTTTGATGGATAAAGATAAAGATGCTTCAAAATACAGTGTTTACAGAGCAAAAGGTCCTACGAGAATAGATTTCGGAAGATTATTTTACAGTTTTATAATGGATTACAACGAGCGGCATTCCGAGAATCAGATTCAGACAGAGGATGAAAACGGGCTGTTTAGCTGGGTATTTTTCCTACAGCCAAAATGGTATGAAAGTACAAAATATATCGATCCCGATCTCACCCTTTATATGAACGGAATTGAAGAAAACAGTGTGATCTTCTGTATGAGGACAACGGAGGTCATGCAAGAATCCAAAAAAATCACAGACAGAGATCCGGATTTTGAATTTACCCAGGAAACAGAAAAAAAGCGAAATAATAAAACCGAAGAAGAATCCGGAATGATAAGTCAGGAGTAAAAAGTTTTTTAAGATGAGTGAAACTTTTAATGAAAGAATAAGTCAGAATAACATTTTGGAAAAGAAATCTTTCCGAAAAGAATATGAGGTGACGCAAACTATTTATGAAAATGGTGAAGATAAGACCCGCATCAGTTTTGTGGCTGAAGTTGAAAGGTTTGATGCTGTCATATATTCCATAAACAGGAAAAATTTGTTGATCAATGGTCAACCCCCGGATTCTTTGGTTGAAGAAATTTCAGTGAAAACAGGAAATATCTTTTTCCCGCTGAAACTGGAAACGCTGGAGAACGGTAATTTAAAACAGATCAGTAACCAAGATAAAATACATGCCCGATGGCGTTTTATTAAAAATGAATTTCTACAATATTATAATGGAAAAGGAGCGCAGGAAATTATTAAAACTATAGAAAATGAATTAGCATCAAAAAACAGAATACAAAACAGAATTCTGAACAGCTTTTTTTACCGTCTTTATTTTTTACCTTTTAAGGATTATATCAAAGAAAAAGACACCGATTTTGATTTGTATCTGCCTGTTTTTCCATTTAAAAATAAAGTGAAATTTGAGATTAGAATGAAAGAATTTAAACTTTCGGAAAACGGAAAATTGAAGATGCAGATTTCAGGAGAATGCACGGATTCACGAAGTTTTATTCAAATGATAAATAACAGAAAAATTACGACATCTAATGAACAAAAATGCTCAGGAAAAGTGGAATTGGTGTATCAATTTAATAAAGAAGACGGCTCTGCTTTTTCAATCAATGCAGATGTAGTTTTAATTAGTGAAGATGAAAAAAATGAAAGACAAATAATTTTTGAAGCAAACACAAAATAAGATGAGCGAAAAACATTTAGTATGTCAGGGTGCAACTTGTAAGTGTAAATTTGGAACAGTGCCGGATACATTGAAGGTGAAAACCCAAACCAAACGCTATATCAATGATAAAGAAGGAAAAAAGAAGTTGACGGCAACCCATAAAGACATAGGAAAAACTTTTGAGAAGAATACCTTCGGGAATTGCGCCAAAATGAACAATAACCCTTGTCAGGCTGTAGTAACAGAATGGACTGGATTTTACGATAAAATTGTAATAGAAGATAACAAAGGAAAAGTTTTGCTGGAAGACAGTAAAGCCACTTGCCCCATTGGCGGGAAAGATTGTATCGACATTATCGATCACGGACAGAAAAGTGAAGTAACTGCAGGGAATTTGAAAAATGCAGACCCTGAGGTTTTGGTGGAGGCATGTCCGTTTATCGATTTTACGGAAGTCCCGGATAATATGGAAATGGAAGAAGAGGAAGCTGATTATATATAAATCTGAAAATAAAAAACACTAATGAGTAAAAAAGGTATTTCACAGATCAAAGGTCCTTCCGAGATTC
>CBFGVN010000155.1:0-7628 GCA_965651845.1 uncultured Chryseobacterium sp.
GACATTTATTATGCAGAAAACGCAATCATCGAAGCTTTGGAAAAAATGCAGGATGCCGCCACTACGGAAGAACTGAAGGAAGCTTTTGAAGATCACCAGCTTCAGACCAAAAAGCATGTAAGCCGTCTGGAAAGGGTTTTCAAATTAATTAATGAAGAACCCGAGCAAAAGGAATGCAAAGCTATTAAAGGAATTATCGAAGAAGGCGAAGAGATCATAAAAAATACAGAAGACGGCACCATGACCCGTGATGCAGCCCAGTGTATTGCGGCACTAAAAGTAGAACACTATGAAATTGCCACTTATGGCGGGCTGGCCCAACTAGCCATCACCATGGGGCACGATAAAGCCGCAGATCTTCTTGAAACCACACTGCAGGAAGAAGAAGATACAGACTACGAGCTAACAGAAATTGCAGAGACCTACATCAATTTTGATGCTGAGCAGGAAGATTAATTTTCTATAAAATAAAGCCATATAGTGCTTTCTATATGGCTTTTTTAACCACGAATACTCAAATATATGGATTGCAGAAAAATGATAAAAACACTGAAACTGGATCATTTTAAAGAAATTAAAAACAGAGGAACATGGTTTGAAGAAGACGCAACAATCTATGCCAAGGAAATTCGGAACGATATCTTTTTACTTTTCGTTATCCTGAAAAATATACAAACCGAAAATGTACGCGCCTTGATTGCCCATTTCGACGGTATAAAAAGTATCGGAATCCGGGAACCCAGACAAATCATGTTTTATCTCTCCATTAAGGATCAAAAAGACCTTCACTATTTTGAAAAATATTTAAAAGCGACTGAAAAAGAATTAGCAGCATTTTAAAATAGAGCAACACTAACTTTTATTTGACTGTTTAAAAAAATACACACCAAATCACAAAATATTAGAATTATGAAAGACCCTAAACAAACCAATGAAAAGTTAAGCCAGTTAGAATCTCACAGCACTTCCAACGATCAGGAAAAGCTGACGACCAATCAAGGTCTTAAAATCAATAACAATCAGGACTCTTTAAAAGCCGGAGACAGAGGCCCGACTTTACTGGAAGATTTTATTTTAAGAGAAAAAATCACCCATTTCGACCATGAAAGAATTCCTGAAAGGGTAGTGCATGCAAGAGGTTCCGGAGCACATGGAGTTTTTAAATTAAACAAAAGTCTGACTCAATATACAAAAGCAAAATTCTTAACTGAAGTCGGAAAAGAAACTCCGGTTTTTGTAAGATTCTCAACCGTTGCAGGAAATAGAGGGAGTACAGATCTGGCGAGAGACGTACGGGGATTTGCCGTAAAATTTTATACTGATGAAGGCAATTACGATCTTGTGGCCAACAATATACCTGTATTTTTTATTCAGGATGCCATTAAATTCCCCGATCTTGTACATGCCGTAAAACCTGAACCACACAACGAAATTCCACAGGCTGCTTCCGCTCATGATACCTTCTGGGATTTTATTTCATTAATGCCAGAAAGCATGCATATGATAATGTGGCTGATGAGCGACAGAGCCATCCCTAGAAGCTTCAGCAGAATGGAAGGTTTTGGGGTTCATTCTTTTAAATTGATTAATGATGAAGGAAAAGTACATTTTGTAAAGTTTCATTTCAAACCAAAATTAGGTGTACATTCCGTAGCGTGGGATGAGGCACAGAGAATTTCGGGAGTAGATCCTGATTTTCAAAAAAGAGATCTCTGGGAATCCATCGAAAATGGCATGTTTCCGGAATGGGATTTTGGCGTGCAGCTAATCCCCGAAGGAGATGAAGATAAGTTTGATTTTGATCTTCTTGATCCCACAAAAATTGTTCCCGAAGAGGAAGTTCCGGTACAATTGGTAGGAACTTTAACCTTGAATAAAAATCCTGAAAACTTTTTTGCAGAAACCGAGCAGATTGCATTTCATCCAGGGCATATTGTTCCGGGAATTGATTTCACCAACGATCCATTGCTGCAGGGAAGATTATTTTCATACACAGATACCCAGCTGATAAGATTGGGCGGGCCTAATTTCCATGAAATCCCGATCAACAGATCCATTAAAACCGTTCACAACAACCAGAGAGACGGCTATATGAGACAGCAGATCGCAAAAGGAAAAGTAAGCTATGAACCGAATTCTATCGGCGGCGGCTGTCCTTTTCAGGCGATGATGTCGGAAGGTGGTTTTGTATCTCAGGAAGCCAGAGTTTCCGGGGCAAAAGTGAGAGAAAGAAGTAAAAGCTTCGTGGATCATTATTCTCAGGCAAAACTATTCTACAACAGCCAGTCGACACCAGAAAAAATGCACCTTCAAAATGCCCTGATTTTTGAATTGTCGAAAGTAACCATACCTGCAGTAAGAGAAAGAGTTGTCGGCCAGCTGGCTTTTATCGATAAATTTTTAGCATGGAGAGTTGCAGAAAAAGTAGGCGTTGAAGTAAAAGAACTGGAATTCCCGAATCAAAGTATTCCTGCGGACAGCAATCCCATTGATCTGCAAAGTGAAGAAAGAGAGCCCAATACCAAAATTTCAGAGGCTTTGAGTATGCAAAACACTGTTAAAAATACCATTAAAGGCAGAAAAATTGGTTTTATCGTGGCCAATGGAGTAGATTCTGGAGCTGTAAATGACTTAAAAACAAAACTGGAAGGACAAGGCGCTGTAGTTGAGATCATCGCACCAAGTCTTGCTCCGGTAAAAACAAACGACGGATCTTCCTTAATTCCTAAACATTCTTTAACCAGTACGGCAAGTGTTTGCTTCGATGCCTTGTTCATCGGAGCTGGCGAAGATTCTACCAAAGAACTTTTAATTCCGGAAAACAAACATCTCGTATTACATTTCATTAATGAAGCTTATAAACATTGCAAAGCCATTTATTTCGGAAGTGGAACGGAGCCTCTTTATGTGAACAGCAATGTCGGATTGAAAAAACACGATGATCCAGGAATTATCACCTCAGAAACAGATAAAGCTTCTGATAAATTCATTGATGCTATTGCAAAACACAGAGTTTGGGATTTGGAGCTGGAAAGAAATGCCCAGAACTAAATAAAATAAATACACCTTCACACACACTAAATATTAAAATTATGAAAGCAGCAGTTATTCACGCACCAGGTTCAATAACTTGCGATACCGTAGATGATCCTATCATAAAACATTCTCATGATGTTATTTTGAAAGTCACCTCTACCGCTATTTGCGGAAGCGATCTTCATATGTATTCGGGAGGAATTCCTCAGCTTCGGCCGATGGTGATGGGACATGAATTCATGGGAATCGTAGAAGAAGTAGGACAACGTATTACCAATCTAAAGGTTGGTGACAGGGTAGTAGTTCCGTTTCCGATTTCATGTGGAAGCTGCTATTTCTGTAAGCATGACCTGCCGACAGCCTGTGAACACAGCAATCCGGAGCATTATGGCCCCGAAGGCGGAATAGTTACCGATAAAGGCGGTGCCTTGTTTGGTTATTCAGATCTTTACGGAGGATACGATGGAGGGCAGGCTCAATATGTAAGAGTCCCCTACGCTAATTTCGGGCCAAGAAAAGTTCCTGAAAATCTTACAGATGAACAGGTCTTATTTCTTACCGATATTTTCCCGACAGGCTACACCGGAGTAATGTGGGGAGAACTGAAAGGAGGCGAAACCGTTGCTATTTTCGGAGCCGGACCTGTGGGTTCCATGGCAGCAAAAAGTGCCATTCTGCACAATGCCAAAAAAGTAATTGTTGTGGATACTCAGCAATACAGATTAGATCAGATTAAAAGACTGACGGGCTGTGATACCATTTTATGGGAAGACGGTCAAGATGTTGTTGAGCAGATCCGGGATATGAGCGATGGAAGAGGAGCAGATCTTTGTATTGAAGCTGTAGGATTCGAACCGGACAGAAATTTATTAGACAGAGCCAAAGCAGTTTTAAATCTTGAAAAAGGTTCTATTAAAGTCTTGGAAGCCTGCATGAGTGCCGTAAGACGTGGTGGAATTGTTTCTATTCTTGGGGTTTATCCCGTGAATTACGACAATTTCAAGCTTGGACAGATCTTCGATAAAGGAATTACCATAAAAGCCGGACAGTGCAATGTTCATACGATCATCGATCAGCTGCTGGATCATGTACAAAGCGGCCGCGTTGTTTTGGATGACATCATTACCCACCGTCTTTCTTTGGAAGACGTTGCTAAAGGCTATGAAATATTCGACAAAAAAGAAGACGGCTGCGTAAAAGTAGTCCTCGATCCCTGGAAAAAATCAGAATTCTAGTAGTAAACAACACACAAACACTTAAAATATTAAAATTATGGAATTTCAAAAAAATCTTCTAGAATATATCAGTCAGTCATTGTTAACTACAGGTGAAACCATTTCAGTGGTAGAAAGTGTAACCTCAGGTTGCCTACAGCTTGCTTTTTCACAAATGCCTAATGCATCCTTGTTTTATAAAGGAGGAATGACGGCCTACACTTTACGGGAAAAGGTTCGTTTACTCAATGTCGACAAAACAGAAGCTGAAGAATGCGACTGCGTTTCAGAAAATATCGTTGAAACCATGGCACTGAATGTAGCCAAGCTTTTCGAATCCGACTGGTCGATTGCCACAACAGGCTACTGCACCCCGATACGAAACTCATCATATAAAATTTTTGCTTATTTCTCTTTTGCTTACAAAGGCGAAATCGTTTTGACCAAGAAATTGGAACTGCACCCCAAAACCCAAGCTCTGAATGCCCAGCTCTATTATACAGAATTTATTTTGGGGTGCTTTAAAAGCGAAATTAATCAATTATTAATTCTAAAATAATCTCACCATGAATCGTAAAAATCAATATGTACTGATTACAGGACCAACAAGCGGAATCGGCTACGAACTGGCAAAACAATTTGCAAAAAACGGGTACGATCTCGTTATGGTTGCCCGGAATCATGATGAATTAAAAATAAAAGCCGACGAATTTAAAAGCTACGGCGTCAATGTGATTCCTATTGCAAAAAACCTTTTTATTCAGGATGATGCCTATTCTCTTTATTCAGAACTGCAGCTCAACGGAATCAGCCCCGAGATATTGGTGAATGATGCCGGACAGGGCGTTTACGGAAAATTTCAGGATACGGATATTCACCGCGAAATAGATATTATTAATTTAAATATTATTTCTGTCATTATATTAACCAAACTGTTTATAAAAGACCGTTTAACCAAAGGATCCGGGAAAATCTTAAATGTTGCATCTGTTGCCAGCAAAGCTCCCGGCCCCTGGCATTCGGTTTATCACGGAACAAAAGCTTTTGTTTTATCATGGTCGGAAGCCATCCGTGAAGAGCTGAAGGATTCCGGAATTACAGTTACCGCACTTCTTCCGGGACCTACCGATACAGATTTTTTCAATAAAGCTGATATGAATGACAGTAAAATCCTGGAAGACAAAGATAATTTAGCCTCTCCTGAAGAAGTTGCCATCGATGGCTACAATGCTTTAATGAATGGTGAAGATAAAGTTGTTTCAGGATTAAAAAATAAATTATCAGTAGCTATGTCCAATCTCTCAACAGACAGCATGGCTGCGTACAGAATGGGCGAAATGCAAAAACCAGTAACTGAAAAATAAGTGGAATAATGGGGGAATTAAAATTAGAAAACAAATCCGTTCTTATTACTGGGGCAGACAGTGGAATTGGTAAGGCTGTGGCTTTACTTTTTGCACGTCATGGCGCTGATATTGCGATTATTTATCATTCAAATACCGAAGATGCAGAAGAAACAAAAGCAGAAATTGAAAATCTGGGAAGAAAATCCATCATTTTCAAAGGAGATATTAATGATTATGCATTCTGTGAAGAAGCCGCTAAAAAAACAGTATCCGAATTCGGTGGAATTGATATTTTAATTAACAATGCCGGAATGCAGTTTCCTTCCGATAATATTGAAGATCTTGAAGAGAAAAACATCAGAACAACCTTCGATTCCAATATTGTAGGTATGATCTTGCTGACGAAAGTTGTTTTTCCTTATCTAAAACAAGGAAGTTCCATAGTAAACACAACATCTGCCGCAGCCTATCAAGGGCATCCCGAATTGCTGGATTATTCTGCCACAAAAGGAGCTATTGTGTCGTTCACAAGATCATTGGCTTTACAGGCAAAACCTAAAGGAATCCGCATCAACGCCGTCGCACCGGGACCTGTAGCGACACCCTTAACCAAGAAAACATTCGGCGAAAAGGAAGAAGACGAAAGCAAACCGCCTCTGGAAAGAAATGCCTCACCGGAAGAAGTTGCCACAAGCTTCCTTTTTCTGGCAAGCGATGATGCCGCTCAGATTACAGGGCAGGTTCTTCACCCCAATGGCGGACTGATCGTTAACGGATAAAAAAATTACACATCAAAATATAAAGAATTATGAAAACAACTGCTTTAATTTTAGGAATCTTAACCTTATGTGCATTTTCATCCTGCAAATGTGATTTCGACGAAGACGAACCGAGAAACAGAGACAAAGAGAATGAAAAAGTCAGCAAAAATGCACCCAGTGTATCGGAAAGCGATACTTTAAATCTTAAATAAGTTTAAACCAAAAAATCTAAAGTCATGTACAGAGATGGGGCAAGAAAAAGTATATGGCAGGAAGAAATTAAGAAATTTTCTTTAGAAGCCGACCTTCATCAACTATTCGATGTCGCAATAGTTGGTGGAGGGATCACCGGCGTTTCAACTGCCTTGAGACTGCAGCAATCCGGAAAAAAATGTATTCTTCTGGAAGCTTCCAACATCGGTTTTGGAACGACTGGCGGAACAACCGCTCATTTGAATGATTTTTTTGATACAACTTTTAAACAGGCCATCAGCGATTTTGGGCTCGAAAATGCAAAATTGTTTGCCCGCGTTGGCCAGGAAGCCATTAGTATCATCGAAAATAATATAGATCAGCACAATATTGATTGTGATTTTGAAAGGAAAACCGCCTATCTTTTTGCGTTGGACGAAAAGCAGGAAAAAGAACTGAACGACATTGTAGAAGGCGCAGAACAGGTAGGTCATGAAATGACTTATACTGAACAGATTCCCTTCCCGATACCATTCACCAAAGCGGTTATCATACCGAATCAGAGGCAATTTCATCCGATAAAATATATCAGGAGTTTGTGTGAAGCTTTCATTAATTTAGGCGGAATAATTCAGGAAGAATGTCTTTGTGAAAGCCATGATGAGCAGGAAGATGTCGTTATTCTTACCACTTCAAAAGGAGAAATTAAGGCTGAAAATGTTGTTTACGCAACACACATTTCTCCCGGAGTCAATGTGCTTCATTTTACCAATGCGCCTTATCGAAGTTATGCCATTGCATTCAGTTTAAAAGACAATAAATATCCTAAAGAATTAGGCTATGACCTTGAGGAGCCCTATCATTATTATAGAACTCAGGAAATTAATGGTGAAACCTTACTCATCGCAGGTGGCGAAGACCATAAAACCGGGCACGAAGAGGATACAGGTGAATGTTTTTCGCGATTAGAGAATTATGTGCGAAAATATTTCGATGTAGAAACGGCGTATTACAGCTGGTCAAGCCAATATTACGAACCTGTTGATGGATTTCCATACATTGGCAGACTTCCCGGAAGT
>CBFGVN010000156.1:0-7616 GCA_965651845.1 uncultured Chryseobacterium sp.
GGCCTGATTAAAGTTCTTTTCGTCGCGGTGGGTTTTACTTGACATATAGTATTTTGTTTTTATTTATAATATATATTTAACATGGTAATCGACTAAACTTTCAATAGGCTTTTGTACGATCTGTCCCACATTAAGGTTAAGCTCTGCCGCTGCAGAACGTAAAATATCTTCATAATAATAAGCAATTGAGCCAATGAAATTGATCTCGGCATCTTTAGATTCTTCATAGGAAAGAACCTGATAATCGAAGAAATTAAGCATTTCTTCATGTATCATTTTTTGTAAATATGGATGATCTTTTCTTTCCACAACAAACCTGTTGAAATCTGCAAGGAAAGCATTGGGTCTTGTCATATGATACATATTCTTAAGAGCAGCATCAATCGTTAAATTGTACGTCTTATCAAAATCATCGTGCAAATCCTGCGGAAGCTTCTGCATAAAGAATCTTCGTACCAACTGCTTCCCGATTGCACTTCCGCTTCCTTCGTCTCCCATCAGGAAGCCAAGAGAAGGGAGTTTTATTTTCAGATCTTTACCATCGAAATAACAAGAATTTGAGCCTGTACCCAAAATACAAACAATCGCAGGCTTACCTCTGTAAGCTGCATATGCTGCAGCCATAAGATCTTCCTTTACGGTAATTTCAGCATTCAAAAAAACCTTGCTTAGCTCTTCGATGATTGTATCACAGTTTTCCTGAACTCCACAGCCGGAACCATAAAAAAAGATTTTGGTAATGGAATTTTTTACGGATGTTAAGCTTGTATTTTTTTCAATCTCCGGAACAATAAGTTCTTTGCTGATAAAATTCGGGTTGAATCCAATGGTTTCTGTTTTTAGAAAAACCTTCTTAAAGTCATCAAGTATAACCCAGTCTGTCTTTGTAGAACCACTATCAACAATAGCAACCATATTTTACATTTTAGTTTAAGGGTGCTAAATTATGAATTTATCTTTTAAGATATGAGATATTTGACATGACATATATGTTATTTCCGGTTTGATTAAGGTGTTCTCTGCTTCAATTTATCTGCCGATTTGTGTAGAAGCCTGTCTTTTATTTTCACAATGGTCACTTTTACTTTAAAGAATTTAATGTCTTTTATAACCCAATTAATTTATTTAATTATTTTTTTTTAAATTTAAATACGATTCGGGACGGAGCATAATTATCAAAAAAGAGAGCTAAAATTTGTTGTTAGCTCTCCTTTATACTTTCAGGGTAAGACTCATAATTAATGTTTTATCTCAGTCTTTTTTTCGTTGAATTGTATTAGCCAATCTTCGATTTCGTCTTCAAGATATGAAGTCTGAAGAATCATTGCATTAATAAAATCATCTGGTACCGGTTCGCCACTCGAGTTTTCGAGATTCCAAAGTTCGTTGGACATGTTTTCGTATTCTGAGTACACACGTTTAAAGCGTGAATTCTCTCTCTCAAGAGCCTCAATATTTTTTTGCTGAAGCTGGAATTTTCTGTATTTGTTTTGACGTTTCATACAAATATTATTAAAGTGTGGTCGTAAAAATTTTTGATCGTATGCTCCAATCACGGACTACAAGATAGAAAAAACCATCAACAGAAACAGTTGAAAATGAATTTATTATCAGGTTATATTTACATCATTCTGAATCTTAAATTTAGAAATTATTTTGAATCTAAAAAAATATTTAACAACTTTTTTTACTGTTTAACATATAGTTATAAATTTGCATATCATATAAATCGGATGAGAGATATACTACTACGTCAGAAACAGGTTTTGTTTTTTGTCATCGCAGGCGGACTGAGTGCCATTGTGGAGCTTTAAGGTTTTCAGCACCTACCTTCCTCATTTCTTTCCTAGTGAGACAGATTTTCACGGCATACATTATCCTTTGAGTAATATTTTCTCTACGAGCTGCGGGATCATTACCAATTATTTTCTGAGCATCTGGTTTGTTTTTGAAAGAGGAAAACATTCAAAAAGAAGAGAATTCGCTTATTTTATGGTGGTTTCTTTCATTTCAACCTTATTGAGTCTTGGCTTCTTCCAGGTTTTTTACAGCTCCATATTTAAAGATAATATCGATGTGATCATTTATACTTTAAGTCCCGAAATGATCAGTAAGATTGCGGCTATTTTATTGGTTTCCATTCTTAATTATTCTGTAAAAAAGAAAGTAATTTTTAACGGATAAAGATTGTGGAAAAAATTTTAAATTACCTCTGGAGATTCTGGCTGCTGCTACTGGCGTTTGTTTTCACCGTTCTTTTTGGGATTCCTGTTTTTATTTTATCATTCAGTAAAAAGCATTACAAATATGCTTACAAATTCATCAGATGCTGGAGCTATTGTATATTTTTTGGGATGGGTCTGCGATATGAAGTGACGAAACTTTCTCATCAGAAACTTGACAAAAACCAACAGTACGTTTTTATTTCCAACCATACTTCCATTATGGATATTATGCTGATGTGCATTTTATGTGCAGATCATCCGATTTGTTTTGTGGGAAAAAAGGAGCTGGTAAAAATCCCGATTTTCGGTACTATATATAAAAGAATCTGTGTGATGGTAGACCGGAGCAGTGCAAGAAGCCGTGCCGATGTGTACAGAAGATGCGCCGAGAAAATGGAAGAAGGAAACAGCATCGTTATTTTTCCTGAAGGTGGGGTTCCTGATGATACCTCTATTATTCTCGATGAATTCAAAGATGGCGCCTTTACCCTTTCTTCCAAACACAATTCGCCGATTGTTGTTTTTACTTTCGTAGGATTAAAGGAAATTTTCCCATTTGATAATACAAAAGGTTATCCAGGAAAAGCTAAAGTTTACTTTAATGGAATTCTACCCCCGTCTGATTCTCCGAAAGACCTGAAATCAGAGGCATTTGATATTATAAAAAAAACCTTGGTGGAACGCGGTTAATCAAAGAAATGATTTATATTTGTTTTCTTAATTTTATATAAATCTATGGAAGCAAAACAGCAACAGACCAAATGGTCACAGTTCCTATCCTTAATTGTAGTCTTCTTTTTCTGGGGATTTGTCGCAGCAAGTAATGACATTCTAATTCCGGTTTTCAAAAAATGGTTTGTACTTTCCCAAGTACAGAGCCAGCTTGTTGCCTGGGCATTCTATGTAGCTTATTTTGTAGGATCAGTCATATTTTTCCTGATCTCTCTGAAAAGCGACATCCTTCAAAAATTCGGCTATAAAAAAACACTGGCTGTAGGACTGGGATTATCCGCTTTAGGAGCTTTCTTATTTGTGCCTGCTGCTGCTGCCGCCAATTTCTGGTTTTTCTTAACAGCTCTTTTCATCGTTGGACTAGGATTTTCTGTTCAACAAATTGTAGCCAATCCTTTAGCTATTAAAATGGGAAGCCCGCAGACCGGAGCTCACCGTTTGACGTTGGCAGGAGGAATCAACTCTTTGGGGACAACGATCGGGCCTATTCTAGTAGGTATTGCCCTTTTCGGAATGGGAAATAAAGAAGATTCTGCTCCAAAAAATGAAAATTTATCCAAAATTGAAATCGTAAAAAACGAATATCAAACTCAGAAGGATGAACTTTCTAAAAATATTATTGAATTAAAAAAAGATACCCAGGATGACCCTGCAAAAGTAAATGAAGTAATTTCTATTATTGAAAAAAATATTGCTGAGATCGATAATCAAATAACATCAATCGATCAAAACAGCACGGCTTCTGATGCTCAGGTAGATCAGTATTCTGCCAAACTTGGAGAGATCAAACAGAAGTCTACCAACATTTCCTATCCTCTGGAATTTGTGAAAGAGAATTTAAAAATGGTAAAAGTTCCATTTATTGTTCTTGGTGTTGCATTTATTTTGGTGGCTATCTTTATGCTTTTCTCAAAAATTGAAGATCCGGCTAAAGAAGAGGAAGCTCAAATCGATGAACCTGCAAAATTCAACATCTTCCATTATCCACAGCTTTATTTAGGAATGCTGGCGATTTTTATCTATGTAGGAGTTGAAGTTTCTATTATCAGTAATCTTCCTGCTTTATTGCATACTAAGGAATTCGGAGGCGTTCTGGAACATAATATCGCTCCTTTCGTTTCTTTATATTGGGGAAGTTTGATGATCGGGAGATGGAACGGAAGTATCAACGTTTTCAATACTTCTAAAACCACGAACCTTATTCTAAAATTCGTAGTTCCTTTCATCGCATTCGCAATTATCATATTCTCTAATGAATTAAGCGGTAAAGACGTTTCTGCATTCTATATCTATGCATTATGGATTATTGCATTTATTATCATGAGTTTCATCGGTGGTAAAAATGCAGGGAAAACATTAATGATATTCGGAGTTGCAGGGGTAGCAATGATGTTTTTAGGACTTGTATATCCGGATAAAGATCTTGCTAAGTATTTCTTTATTTCAGGAGGTCTTTTCTGTTCGATCATGTGGCCGTCTATTTTTGATCTTGCCATTGCAGGACTTGGAAAAAATACCGGTAAGGCTTCATCATTCCTTGTGATGATGATTTTAGGAGGAGGAATTATTCCTTTGGTTCAAGGATGGATCTGTGATTTCGACAAATCAAGTCCTGAAGGAATTCTGGGAATTACATGGACGCATTTTTCATATGTGATTCCTATTCTGTGCTTTATTTATCTTGCTTTTTATGGTTTCGTCACACCGAGAATCCTTAAAAAACAAGGTATTGAAATGGGAGAAACAACATCCGGTGGTCACTAATATGATTACTATATATAAGAAAAAAAGATTTTGGGCGGGTATATTACTTGCCCAATTTCTTTTGTTTTATGTTTTCTCAAAATCGGGTGTAATGATCTCTTTTTTTGAGCATTTTTTTGAATTTCAGAAAGCCGTCCATCAGATCATTTTTGCATGGATCCCTTTTTCATTGGGAGATGTGATTTATATACTGTTGGGCATTTTTCTGATCTTTTTTATTATTAAATGTTTTAAAAAAACCAGCAGAAACAGTTCACTATTAAGAATTTTACTTATTATTAATATCTTTTATTTTGTGTATCAGATATTTTGGGGGATGCTTTATTTTCAGATTCCGATTATTAAAAAATTATCGAGTCAGGAAGAGCCGACCATGGCTAAAGCGAAAACATTAGCCTTAAAATATTTAATCAAATGTAAAGAAACAAGGAAAAAAGTAAAGCAAGACCACAACGGAATTTTTGTCGTGACCGATCTGAAATCTATTCAAAAAGAAATCCTATTTCAACAATTAAAACTACCGAAATATATATCCGACAAGAAAGCTCCTCAGGTTAATTCCTTTAAACCAAGCTTGTTCAAAAATGTAATGAGTTTTACGGGGATTCTGGGCTATTACAACCCTTTTACGGCAGAAGCTCAATATAATTCAGAATTGCCCAATACTTATATTCCTTTTACGTCTGCGCATGAAAGCTCGCATCAGCTTGGCTTCGCGCGCGAGCAGGAAGCAAATTTTGTAGGTTACCTTATCGGTATCCGTTCAAAAAACATCGAATTGCGTTACAGCACCGAATATTTTACTTTAAAAAGCTTATTGAACTTTATTGTAGATGAAGATCCCGAATTTGTAAAATCTATTCTTGCCAGCTATTCGCCAGAGATGAAAAAAGACCGGGCTTACGAAAAAAGTTTTGCAATAAAGCATCAGGGATTTCTGAATGACTTTTTTGGCTTTACAAACAATATTTTTCTGAAGAGCAATCAGCAGGAAGGATCTGTTACTTATTCTTATTTTATTGACCTTTTATTAAACTATGAAAAGGTATAAAAAACAAAAAGAATCGTATCAGGCGATACGATTCTAAAAACACAAATGATGAAAAAAAATTTATTACCTTGACTTGTTCCCTCATTCAAGGCGATGTAAAAGTACAACATATTTTAGAAATATAAAAACATTTTGACTTTTTTTTAAAACTTTATGAAAACTTTAAGAATTTTTAAGTACTTTTGAATTTTGTCACTTTTGAATGACATATTAATAAATCATTAAATAAATATAAAAATATTATTCTTAATTTAATTTTAACTTAAAAAAAGCATTTTTGTAAACATTTGTTTAATAATTCATAATTTTCACTTTATAATTTTCTTTGCAGCGAATATTTTAAATCAAATTTCTACTTTAGAATTTTACTTTTTCAAAAATTGGTATTTCTACGAAACTGCTGTTATAAAATTTAATTTCCAGAGGTTCATTTGCATCCGCAATCGTTTCATCACTCACATCTTTTCCGGTTCCGTAATTGAGCTGATAAGCAGATGATTTGTTAACTCCCAACAACATAATCAGCCTACTTCCCTTAGGTATTTTCTTACTCACAAACATTGAATTGGTTACAGGAATCGTTTCAATTTTATTGGGTTTTAAAAGCTTTCTTTTCTCTCTGTTTTCAGCATAGCTGGCTCTTCCAAGGTAATCCGACAGATAAAATAATGAATTATCGGGTTTTACCTGTACCAGATACATGGTAATATCCATATCTTTTTTATTAATAGCTGCTTTTAGTTTTGCTTCATAAGCCCCACTAATAATAATATCTTCCTTCAGTACATCTGTTTCAAAAACTAAAGTATTTGTGAAATTCAGACTGTCTTTGGGACCCGTTTTGTAATAGGTTTGCTTATCATCCCTATTTTTAAAATCAACAACAAGTTTAGCAAAAGCTTCTGTTTTGGGTCTTTCTTCGGTTAAAACAAGCTTATTCGTATTTCCTTTTGAAAAATATAATTTAAGTTTTTTAGTATATGTTTTATCCAGATCAGGAACATGCAGCCATTCATTGGTATCCATCATCTGTACATTCACTTTATCTTTCAGCAATTCTGGCTTAGGACCATTTTTCATAATAAAATCAAACCATGAAAACGCAAGATCACTAATATTAATTCTCGCCGTTTCATCTGTAGTATATCCTCTCAAAATATTAGTTCCGTAACTTTGAGCTCCACCATGATCGTAAGGGCCAATTACCAGATAATGATCCTGATTTATATTAAACTTCCGGCTTTCTTTAAAATAATACATCGCACCCAATTGATCTGCATCGTAAAAACCTGTTGTCGTAAGAATCGGAATATTAATTTGTGAAAATTCCTGTTTATAAGGAATCATATTTTTCCAGTATTTATCATAGCCGGGGTGATCCAGCCATCTTTGGAAAATGGCATTTTTCTTACCGCTAAATGAATCCAGCTGCCTGAATGATTTTCCGCTTTTGTACCAAGCTGTATTGATAGAGTCCCATTTTTTATAATCTTTAAAATCTTTTTCATCGGTGAATTTATTATTAGTAACGTACGAAATCCACTGAAGCATATAGCTCATGAATACATTATTATTCATCGGATAATCGATTCCGATACCTACAGCGACCTGTGGCACAATAGTTTTCAGCGCAGGATGCAGTTTTTTTGTTGCCGCCCATTGGCTGAAACCCAGATAACTTCCCCCGATCATTCCCACCTTACCATTACACCATTTTTGTTTACTGATCCAATCTATTACTTCATACAAATCGTTGGATTCGTGCTCAAACGGTTCGATACTATCAGAGCTCGTTCGCTTTCCATGTGAGTTCACTACTACTCCGATATAGTTGTAAGCTGCGG
>CBFGVN010000157.1:0-7591 GCA_965651845.1 uncultured Chryseobacterium sp.
AAAAAGATTGACTGTATATCCTTTCGGAAGCGTAAAAACCTGATTGAGCCTTATTTCATAATTATAAATTTTCAAAGCAAAAACCTCATCCAGATAAGGCCGGAATTCATGATTATAAAAGCCGGAAAACTGAGCATTCACGTTCCACCATTTCGTCAGTTTCACAGGGAAATTGGTTTCCAGAACAGTAAAATTCCGGTAGGGTAAATTCGTTCCTAGGTATTCCAGGACGTTAGTCTGCGGATTATAAAGCGGATAGCGTGTCATGACATCTTTTTCTTTCCCGACCGTAAAACTTGTCACCCAATTTTTGTACCTGTAAGTGGCTTTGACCTGGCTTGTAAAAGACGGCTGCAGATAAGGATTCCCGATCCAGTAATTCAATGGGCTGAAATAGAACCGGAATGGATTGAGCTGTGAAAAGACCGGTCTTGTAATCTTCCGGCTGTAAGAAATGGACAGTTCATTATTTTTATTAAAACCATAATTGGCGCTAAAAGATGGTAGCCATTCCAGATAATTTCTCGAAACAACCGAATCAATCGTAATCGCATTTGAAACACTTTTTGTGTTTTCAAATCGTAATCCTGCGTTGATTTGAAGTTTATTAAATCTCTGACTGTAAGCCAAATATCCCGCGAATATTTTTTCTTTATATGAAAATTGATTGCTCCGGGTCGGATCAAAAACAAATTGACTATTTACGGTTAAAGTATCATATCGGATATTATTGTTTGTGTCTGAATTGCTGTATTTTAAGCCGGCTTCAAAACTTGCATTTTTAATCTTTTGTGAAAGATCAACTTGTGAGGTGTAGATCGTAATTTTATTCAGCAAATCAGATTTCCAGTAAGATAAAAGCTGTGAAGTGGGTTTATCTTTATTAATAAAATCATCCTTTTGTTTATTTTCCACGGAAAGGAAATTCCCTAGAAAACTTAGCTTAAAATTTTTATTCTGAAAAGAATAATCCGTTGATATTCCGTAGTTATTCTGGTTGTGTAAAGTAGGATTTTCACTTTCTGTATTAAAAACCAATTCTGTTTCATCCTTATTTGTCGTATACAAAGAACCATTGCGATTTCTATCAAGATCCCTGAAATTTCCTCTAAGATTGAGTCCAAACCTGCTTTTTTCATTCATTCTAAAATCAATTCCGGTTTGAAAATTATACACTTTTGTTTCATCTTCCTGATAGGTAGACGTTCTCATGACATTCGTGTTGGCCAATCTTTGCAAGGCGTTGTAACGATATGTCGAAATTCCGTTGTTGTAGCCTATTTGCAGGCTATAGGCTACTTTTTCTGTGTTGTAAGAAAGGTTTAGTGAATTTTCACGGTAATTGAATCTGTTTACATAAATATTCCCAATATAGTTTCCTTTCCAGCCGAGATTGGTGTTCTTTTTTAACTTAATATCAATAATTCCTTTAAATTCTGCATCATACTTTGATGACGGATTGGTATTAACTTCAATAGATTCAACCATTTCAGGAGAAAGAGAACGCAGATATGACTGCAGTTCCTGGCTGCTCATGACAACAGGTTTTCCGTCGATAAAAATGGCTGGAGAAATTCTTCCGCCGATAAAAATTCCGTCTTCGGCGTCGACCGTTACATTTGGTGTTTTCCTAAGAACCTCAAGGATATTTGTTGATGTTTTGAAATCTTTATTCCCTGCAACACCCATCACAATATTTCCGTCATTCAGTTTCAGGTTTTTCCGGGAAGATTGTAGGACAACTTCCGAAATATTTTTAATTGAATCATTTTCGACAGCTTCTTTTTCCCTTAAAGAATCGGACACTTTTCGGTTTAAAATTTCCTGTGATTTTGCAAAAATTGTTAAAAATAACAACAAAAGAAACATCCACAATCTGGCACTCATAATTTTAAATTTTATGAATCCAAAAGTATCGGACGAAAATAAAATTCAGGTTTTGAAGTATAAATTCCGAAGTACAGAATTATAAATTCGAACTCTGAAACCTTTGCTCAGAAGGCATTTGCGATTGTTTATATAAAAGTGGTGTTGTATTTTTGATTTTTTTAAAGGTCGAAAAAAAAGTAGACTTGGAGTTGAAACCCACCTCATATCCTATTTCTTCAATCTTCAAATAAGAATCATTTTCAATCATTTTGCAAGCTTCATTGATTCGGTATTCATTAATATAGGTAGCAAAACTTTTTCCTAAATTATCATTCAGTAACTGCGAAAGCTGATGCGACGACATATTCATTTTTGCGGCCAGATCATTCAGTTTCAAATTCGGGTTTTTGTACAGTTCTTCGTAATGCATTAATCTTTCCAGTTTGGAAACAAAATTATCCGCCAGTTCCTCAGAAATCTTTTTGTTTGAATATTTATTCACTTCTTTTGATATCGACGGCTGATATTTTTTATTAAACAAAATCAAAAAATTAGCATACAAAACAAATGAAAATACCAGACTTCCTCCCGCACAATACACCTGAATCCAGCCCGTAGAAATCAATTGATAAACCAGAAAAATCACAATATTGCTTAATAAAACAGGAAGAATAAATTTATTCGGATTCTTCGATTTTTGTTTAAAATAAACATAATACTGATATACTGAAAGAAAAACGAAAACAGACCATGCCGTATAGACAAACGTAGCAAAATACCTGTCCCAGGTAATGGGGAAAAATAAATATAAAAGCCCGACAGCGCCTAAAAAAATCGTCAAATTTCCAAAAGATTTTCTGCAATTTTTAAAAATAAACTGATCCTGAAGA
This sequence comes from uncultured Chryseobacterium sp., assembly GCA_965651845.1. Lineage (GTDB taxonomy): Bacteria > Bacteroidota > Bacteroidia > Flavobacteriales > Weeksellaceae > Chryseobacterium. Next base: position 2,760 of record CBFGVN010000157.1, read on the forward strand.
AACGATGATTTTACGTAATAATATAAAGCCGGACCTGTGAAAAACAAAGCCGCCAACCCAAAATACGGAATAATTCTCGGCCATTCCGGATAGAAATAAATGCAGACTGAGATCCCTACTCTGATGCTTAGCGTCAATAAAATCAGTCCTAAAAAGAAGTCAGGAATATATTTCAGTTTTTTCACAAACAACAAATAAATCCCCAGCAGAAGCCCATTGAAAGCTCCAATCGCGCTGAAAAAAAACAACATTTGCTGCCCAAAACTCATTGTATTATTAATTTTTGTGATCGAAGTAAATTTACTAAATTCTTACATTCAATTTCAGATAATCCCACAAAATTATTTTTCAAGACGGCTGAGAATTACATTTTTAAGTCTTTCTTCATGCTCATCTCCCCACTGTCCCAAAGCTGAAATGACAGGAATTAAAGTTTTTCCGAATTCCGTGAGGCTGTACTCAACTTTCGGAGGAACGACAGGATAAATTTCCTTTGTAACCAACTCATGGTCTTCCAGCTCTTTCAGTTGCATATTCAGCACTCTTCGTGAGGCATCAGGGATTTTTCTCTGCAGTTCACTTGGGCGCAAAAAACCTTCATTAATAAACCATAACAAACGGATTTTCCATTTGCCGTACAGAACTTCACCGATGAGATCGAGTCCGCAGTTCAGATTCGGAGGAATTTTTCTTTCATACATAAGACAAAATTAAAACAATGTTCCAAAAACAGCAATAGGGGAAAAATTTATCCCTACTTGAATCGTATTTCGGTAATTATGAGAATAGTACCTTTAGTGCAAATAAAAAATCCCGAAGTCAACTTAACTTTGGGATTTTGTTTTATCTGTATCAGATATTATCTGTTTACCATATCGATATAGTCTCTTTGTTTAGCACCTTGGTAAACCTGTCTTGGTCTTCCGATAGGGTCTCCTTTCAATCTCATTTCTTTCCACTGAGAAATCCATCCCGGAAGTCTTCCTAAAGCAAACATTACTGTGAACATTTCTGTAGGAATTCCTAAAGCTCTGTAAATGATACCAGAATAGAAATCTACGTTTGGATATAGCTTTCTTTCTACGAAATATTCGTCTTCAAGTGCTACTCTTTCCAGTTGCATTGCAATATCAAGCGCTTTATCCTGAATTCCAAGTGCGTTAAGAATATCGTCAGCTGCTTTTTTAATGATTTTCGCTCTTGGGTCGAAGTTTTTGTATACTCTGTGTCCGAATCCCATTAGACGGAAGCTGTCGTTTTTTTCTTTTGCTTCTGCTACCCATTTGTTAACATATCCACCATCTTTTTCGATAAGTTCAAGCATTTCGATAACTGCCTGGTTTGCACCACCGTGAAGTGGCCCCCAAAGAGCAGAAACTCCCGCAGAGATAGAAGCGAAAAGACCTGTATGAGCAGAACCTACCATTCTTACTGTAGAAGTAGAACAGTTTTGCTCGTGGTCAGCATGAAGGATTAATAATTTATCTAAAGCCTCAACAACTACAGGATTTACTTCGAAATCCTGATTAGGCATTCTGAAAGTCATTTTGTAGAAATTCTCTACGTAGTTTAGGCTGTTGTCTCCGTGATTAAGCGGTAAACCTTGAGTTTTTCTGTACGTCCAAGCACAAAGGTGAGAGAATTTTGCGATCATTAATTCTGCCGCAAGATCCATTTCTTCTTTAGAGTTTACGTTGACAGCTTTAGGGTTAAAAGCCGTTAAAGCGGAAGTCAAAGAAGATAAAACTCCCATAGGGTGAGCAGAACGAGGGAAAGCATCGATAAGCTTTTTCATTTCCTCTGCTACGAAATTATATTTTTTAATGTTATTCTCAAAAGAAGTGTACTGATCCTGAGTCGGTAATTCACCTTGTAATAAAAGGTACATTACTTCAGTGAAGTTAGACTTTTCAGCAATCTGCTCGATAGGATAACCTCTGTAGAATAATTCTCCTTTATCCCCGTCTAAGTAAGTGATGTCGCTAAGTGTAGCTCCGGTATTTTTGTAACCTAAATCTAAAGTGATTAAACCTGTCTGGTCTCTTAATTTTGAAATATCGATCCCTCTGTCTCCGATAGTACTATCCACGATTGGATATTCATATGAATTACCGTCGTAATTCAATATTACTTTGTTGTCTGACATTATTTAATTTATTTTTTTCTAAATATACTACTTATTACAAAATACGGCAAACTAAAAATTTCGCTTGCCGTTATTTATAAATTCAATTATCTTTTTACTTTAAATGCTTCTAATCCTGGGAAAATTGCAGTTTCACCAAGAGCTTCTTCGATTCTTAAAAGCTGGTTGTATTTTGCCATTCTGTCTGATCTTGAAGCCGATCCTGTTTTGATCTGTCCGCAGTTCATTGCCACTGCCAAATCAGCAATTGTAGAATCTTCAGTTTCTCCTGATCTGTGAGACATTACTGAAGTGAATTTGTTGTGCTGAGCCATTTGTACTGCAGCCATTGTTTCAGAAAGAGAACCGATCTGGTTTACTTTTACAAGGATTGAGTTGGCAATACCTTCTTTTACTCCTCTTGATAATCTTTCAACATTCGTTACGAATAAATCGTCTCCTACCAGCTGTACTCTGTCACCGATTTTATCCGTTAACATTTTCCATCCTTCCCAGTCATTTTCCTGCATACCGTCTTCGATAGAAATGATCGGATATTTAGCTGCCAATTCCGCTAAGTAAGAAACCTGCTCACTGCTGGAGAATTGCGCTGCATCCGGAGTCTGGAATTTTCTGTAATCATAAACTCCGTCTTTGTAGAATTCTGAAGCGGCACAGTCTAGCGCCAACATGATATCATCACCTGGTTTGTAACCTGCTTTTTCAATAGCCTGAAGCAAAGTATCCAAAGCATCTTCAGTTCCTTTGAAAGTCGGTGCAAAACCACCTTCGTCACCTACAGCCGTAGAAAGACCTCTTGAATGAAGGATGGATTTTAAATTATGGAAAATCTCAGTCCCTTTTCTCAAAGCGTGAGAGAAAGAATCTGCTTTTACCGGCATGATCATGAATTCCTGAAACGCGATAGGTGCATCAGAGTGAGAACCACCATTGATTACATTCATCATCGGAACTGGAAGTGTGTTTGCATTCACACCGCCAACATATTTGTATAAAGGCATTTTCAATTCTGCAGCAGCAGCTTTAGCAGCGGCTAAAGAAACCCCAAGAATTGCATTTGCTCCGATATTTCCTTTATTTTTAGTTCCGTCTATGTCAATCATAATCTGATCGATCAAATTCTGATCATAAACCGGAAGCCCAACCAATTCTGGCGCAATCACCTCTCTTACATTCTCAACAGCCTTAAGAACACCTTTCCCCATATATTCTGAACCGCCATCGCGCAGCTCAACCGCTTCATGCTCTCCTGTAGAAGCTCCAGAAGGTACCGCAGCACGCCCCATCGCACCACTCTCCGTGAATACATCTACTTCAACTGTAGGATTTCCTCTAGAATCTAAAATTTGTCTTGCCTCAATGTAAGAAATGTAACTCATTTTTTATTTTTTTATAGTTCCCACAAATTTAATCAATTTTTAACTTTTGAAAGCACTGAGGCGTCAATTTATACGTTTATTCTGAGTTAAATTTTAGTTAATTTTGATATTATGATAATTCAATGATAAAAAAAGCAAGAAGGTTTGTTCTATTTACTTATTTACAATTTTTATTAGATCTTTCTGACGGTTTGTAAGATTATAAGAAATGCCTATAAACATTCCTATTTTAAAGTTGTTTGTTTTAAGGTTATCAATATTTACGTCTGCACCCACTTCTTCATTTACTTTATAATTTGCTTTCAATTCTGTACTGTTTGTGAACGATGGTCCAACAGTAATTACGACCTTATCTTTTTTACCAAATAATACACTAAGACCCGGAAAAACTGAATTTATATTAAAATTTGTTACGTCCAGAGCCCCACCTAAAGAAAATCCCCATGCCGTATTTCCGGTTTGTCTAAAGCTTGCATGAAAAATACCTGCTAAAACCGGAGTAAATTTATTATTACTGGTTTGTTTAATGATATTATTCTGAATTTCGTATTCCTTATCTTTATTAATAAAATCGAAAACAGTTCCTACACTAAAATCGAATCTTATCCCTTTTCTTAAATATTCAAAATGCTTGAAGCTTTTTTCTGAATTAAAGGTGTATTTTTCTGTATTTGAATAACGATTTTCTACTTTTACGTCAAATTCCAGATAATCTTCCGTGCCTTGTATCGGTGCTGAAACGTATTCATAGTTGCTCTTATTTAATAATTTTTCGACTAATATCTCAACGTTATTAAGTTTGCTGCTGAGATTAAAATTTATAATTTTATCATGGGTTTCCATCGCTGAAGCTTTCATTTTTTCCAACTCAGACAAAATATTGTCTACTAAAGTCGAATGTTCTTTAGACGCAGCCTTTAGTTGATACAAATTGTCCCGAACCTCATAATCATTATAATTTTTCAAAAATTCTTTAAATACTATTTGAAAGTATTTATTTTCACCATAAAAACTGGCTATTTTTCCATCTTCCAACATTGTAGTTTTACCAAAACAACCTTCATAATTTGCACATGTTTTCATTTCTTCAAATTTTTCGAATGTTAAATCAGGAATTGTAATTTTATCAATAAAATTGTTATAATTTGTTACAATATTCTGAATTCCATAAGCTGAAGTAATGACTTTATCGTAGGAATCATTTATTCTCTGAATGTTATTTTTTGTTTCGTATAAATAAAACTGAATCTTATCTTCTTTGCTCAGATTTTTTACAATATCAATATTTAATATCCTCAGTTCATTTT
>CBFGVN010000158.1:0-7558 GCA_965651845.1 uncultured Chryseobacterium sp.
CATCGTAGAAAGTAGATAAAGAAGGGTTGATTTACCCGAACCGGATTTACCAACAATGGCGACAAATTCCCCTTTGTTTACGTCAAAACTCACGTCTTTCAATACCTGAAACGTTTCAGGGTCGTGAAAGTATTTTGTAATTTTATTTGCAGTTAATGCTTTCATTTTTAATTTTCAATAATATCCATAGTAATAATAGTAACATCCATAAAACCAATAACAGTCGCAGTCGCATTCGTAACCATACTTGTAATAGTAACTGCAGTATTGGTAATAATAGTAGCTATCCAGGCAATACATAAGTAAAATTAACCCACCCACAAAAACTTTCAACCCAATGAATTCCGAGCCTTCATTGGGTAGCTTCTTCTCAAAATTATTGTTATCCATCATCCTCTTAAAATTTCCACCGGGTCTATTTTGGATGCTTTTCTGGCGGGTAAATAGCCTGCAATAAAGGTAGTAACCAAGCCAAATACCATTGCTAAAATATAATCAGAAGGCAGATAAGTGATGGGTAATGTGTCAAAAGACGCAATCTTAAATGGAATTCTGTCTACAACAGAAGCAACAGCAAAACCTAATAGCAAGCCTATAAAACCACCTATTAAACCGATGATGATAGATTGAACCAGGAAAATATGTACGATGTCTTTGCCATCAAAACCCATTGCTTTCAGGATGGCAATCTCTCGTATCTTTTCACTCACGGTCATATTCATAATGTTATAAATTCCAAAACCCGCCACAATAAGTATGGTAAGCGAAACAGCAATCGCTATGATGTCCCGCAGGGTATTGGCAGATTCTAATTGGGCATTGCCTTCCTGCCAGGCTTCTGTTTTATATTTAATATCCGGGCGCACTTCATTGGCAACAGTTTTGGCATTGTTATAGTCCTTTACATTTGCCATCACATCTGTTGCATAACTTTTATTCTTAGATAATAACTGTCTTGCCGTATTGATAGAAATAATTGCACGGCTCTTATCAACACTTCCGCTCCCGGTTTCTATTAATCCCACTACCTTAAAAATTTTATTTACGCCATCGGCTGTAGTAAGCGATATATTGTCACCCATTGATGCACTTAACTTATCCGCCAATCCACTCCCCAGTACTACAGCATCCGAACGCTTATCCAAATCATTTAAATTGCCCTCGGTCATATACGCTGTGGTGTTAAACATCTGGATTTCATTCGCTACATCAATACCAGAAAGTGAACCGCTTACTTTGGTAACGCCATTTCTGAAAAATACATTTTGATTGACCTGCTCGGTAATAGCAACAATGTCTTTGTTTTTTTGCAATACTTCTTTTACTTCATCGGCATTATTCATACCTTCTGTATAATTGATGTGCTTGGCATTGCTTACCATAGTCAATGTATCCGAAGTGTTTTTTTGCGACAGCAGTATTGTAGGCTCACCCGCAGGATCATTATACACTCTGATGTGTGACATTGAGGTAAATGTGATATCGGTTTGGGCGTTATTTACACCGTTCATAAAGCTGTTCATAAAAACGTACATCGATATCCCGAATGTTACGCTTAGTACTGCTACAATCAACTGTTTTACTTTTGAAGTAAGATGTGTCCAGGATATTTTGTTATTTATATTTGCCATTTCTTTCTTTTTTTAAATTCCAGCTTAACCCAGCAAACAATCCATTGCTGTCGTGTGAGGGATTTCTTTCTGCTCCTTTTGTGTTGCCATTGGAAATATGAAGATGTCGTGCGCCGAATAGTAAGTCCATATTGTTTTTGAGATGTATTGATGTTCCAATGCCGTACTTGGTTGTTCCATTCCAATAAGTTCCAAGGCGATTGTCTTGCGTGGTAGGCTTTGGAAAATTATCTATAAAGTAGATCATCCCTCCGCCCGCTTCAAACCATAATTTCCAATCCGGTTTATTTACTGCATAAAATCTTGCAAAAGGTCTTATCGCAAAACCCACGGTATTGTTGTAATCATCGAAAGGTGCTGTTGTACTAAATTCTGAACCAATGGACATCCATTTTCGCATCATCAGATTTACACCTGTACTGTTTTGTACTAAGGTGCTGTAAGGATATTTGTACCCAAATGTTACACCCATTTCTGAATAAATACTCAATCTGTCTCGTAGTGTACTGTCTTTTTTTGTAAGCAATAATGCAGTACCTGCAACTGCGGCTGGAACGATAAAACCCATACTGGTATGGAGCTTTAAGGGTTCAAATCCCAATGGATTCTGATACCATTTATCTCCTGGTGGAAATTGCGCAAGGGATTTATTCATCATTAAAAAGAACAAAAAGATAAACGAATATCTGTTTACAATAATCATACACCTAATATCTTTTCTATTCAGTACCCGGCATTGCAACACCCTCTTCTTTACCCTTTCCCTTTGGTAAAAGGATAATATCTTTTTCGGTCAAGCCTTGTTTTACTTCAACCCAATTGCCTGATTTTTGTCCGATCCTTATTTCTTTTTCGTCACCATTTTTTAATTGTACATATTTGCCACGTATGACCGCTTCTGATGGGATGACCAAAACTTTTTTTGTGCCTTGCTGCTTAATATTTGCTTGTAACTGTGTGCCCGAAAGTAAAAGCCGTGGCGGATTTACAAAGGCTGCCTCTGCTGTGAATGATTGTTACGTCTCGTCAAATACCGGAAGTATTTTTGTGATCGATGCCGTAAATGTCGTGTCGGGATAATTGTTCATCTGCACAATCGCTTCCTGACCTATGGAAAGTTTTGCAATATCATCTTCTGCAATAAATAGCTTCAGGATATTTTTACCACTGCCAATTTTGGCAATCACCTCGCCCTTTCGTACCAGTTCACCTTTCTTTTTTAAAACCTCCAGCACAATACCTTCCTTATCTGCTTGTATGTTGTAATCGTTTAAAATAGCTTGCTGTGTTTTTACCTGCTGCAGACTACGGTCGGCGTTTAATTGTAATGCATCCTGCGCTTGTTTGTAACTTTTCTCCAATACCTGCAAGTTACTTTGTGAGGCTTTGTATTGTAATTCTGCTTTTTCATATTCCAATTGCGATACAGAATTTTTCTTGCGCAAATCAACATAGCGCTGATAGTTGATTTTGTCCAGATTGAGCTGAGTCTTAGACTGGTTAATCTGTGATTTTATCTGCTCCAATTGCGGTGCATTAGCCGACGAGTTTTGTTTCGCATCGTTATAAACTATTTGTGCTTCCTGTAACTGTGTATTGGAAATATCGCTGTCAATCCTTACCAGTAATTGTCCTTTAGAAATATAATCACCTTCATGAATGCTCAATTCGCGGATAGTACCATCGGCGGTCGCGGAAATTATATATTCATCCTCCTGCTCCAGGTGTCCACTTGCAAAAATGGCTTGCTGTATAATCTTGAGTTGTGGGGTTGTTTCCTCCTGAGAGTTGCAAGACAACAGGCCGAACATTGGAAGAAAAAATAACCCAACTATTATTTTATTTGTTTTCATTGATATTTTATAGTAATATGTATGATTATACTTAAAACTGCTTACGGATATAAAGCTTGTAATAGCTGATATATTGGTTGCTGAGGCTTTGCATATATTGATTTTGCACCTGCAGTAAATCCTTGAATTTATCCAGTCTCTCATCTAAGCCAATGATGCCGCTATCGTAGAGATTCTTGGTATGTGTATCATTCTTATATTGTAATTGCAACACTTCTTCCTGTTTTCTAAAATCCTCAACACTTTGGCTATATTGTATTTTCAGATTGTCATCATCTTTTTTTGCGATCAATTTTTTGCTTTCCAGTACCATTTGCTCTTGTTCCAGTTGTATTTTCGACTGCTTGATTTTTGATTTGATATTAAAACCGTTGAAGAGGGGTACACTTAGCTTCATTCCCCAAAACTGCTGGGGCAAATTACTGGCACCCGAAAAATCCGTCATCTTATCTGTTGCCCAATTGTAGTTGTATTGATAGCCCAATGTAAGTGTCGGATATTGCAATGATTTGGTTTGAGCCAGTTGTTTTTCGCTTAGCTGCACCTGTGCTTCCTGCACCAATACCTCGGGATGAGATGTTGTTATTACAAGGGCATCATCAGTACCCATTTCTTTATCGAGAAGATCATCTTTTAAAATGAGCGGTTCATCGATATTAAGTTGTGACTGCAATTGATTGTAGAGTTGTTCCAAAGAAGACTCCAGACTGCTTACTTGCTGCTTTGCCTGTACCAGCTGAATCTTGCTGCGGTTCAGGTTTTCTTCCGTGAAAATTCCGGTATTATATTTATCTTTTGCTATTTGGTAAATACTATCTGCCGCTGCAATATTTTCTTTGCTTATTGTCAAATATTTTTTCGTTAGCAAAATGGAAAAATAGGTCTGAGCCAGTTGGTTGTAAACCTGATATTTCGCATTAATAGTACTGGCTTGGTTCAATTGTAATACAGCTTCAGAAGTCTTCATGTCAAACCACTTTTGAAAGTTCACAATATCCCAACTAGCTTGTACGCCGGTACTGTACATATATTTCCTTCCAAAAGTATATTCATTGAAAGTACCTTCCGGTGCAGCAGGATTGAATAAATTAGCAGGAACCAGGGTTGGCTGTATGGTAATGTTATCATTAAAGCCGGCAGACGCATTTACAGTAGGCATCAATGCTGTTTTGGATGCCTTGTTTTTTACAGCAGCTATTTGTTCCTGATACAGCGCGCTTTGGATAGAGATGGCATTTTTATCTGCATAAGCCAGCACTTCCTGCAATGAGCCAAATTGTACCTGAGCCATTGCATTGAAGCTGGTAAAACCCAATAGTGCTAAAATAATAGTTTTCATTGCCTGGAACAATTTAAAGCTTAGTCCAGGTTTGGGATTTAGACATCACACCATAGCTCGCTTTCAGGTAGAGCTTAGTATCCCCAGAAAGTGAAGCCGTGCATTTTGCCGTTTTCCCCTTTTTGATAATGTGCAGCGTACCATCCGCAAATGAAGTCGTACCAGCTGCTTTCAGAGCTGTTATTTGTTTTTTACCAACGATGCTATTGTCTTCGGCTTTTCTAATGATGGCATCATAAGCATCACCGCTTTTTACAAATTCGATGATACGGGTTTTGTCTTCGTTTGTCCATTTACCCAAAATTTTATCATTGGTTGTCTGGGCAAAAATGTTGAGGCTGAAAAGCAGCCCGGTTACCATTAAAATAATCTTTTGCATTGATATTAAGTTTTAAATTCAATACAAAGATGCAATCGCTTTTGACGTGTTCCTCGGTGCAATTGGGTGAATTGAACATTTTGCGGGTCGAAATGAACAGAGAAGGATTTAAATAAATAAAAGGGTTATAGATCTGCCAGCTTCAACATGGTATCAATACAGTTATCATGGAGTATTTAATTGGTAGTCAAGACTATTTACATTTTTTAGATAACTTTTTCTATACGGGGTTTATTTATATTTTTCTATTATTGTATTCAGATAGGCTTTGTATTTTTCACTTATAGGGATTCTTTCATTTCCAACCGTAAGGCTGTTTTTTCCAACACTTTGAAGGTATTGAAGCGAAATAATATGCGAGTTATGAACTCTGATGAAGTTTTCAGAATCTATTTTTTCCATAATAGATTTCATTGTCTGATGTACAATAAGTTTTCGGTTCTCTGTGTAGATGATGATGTAATCTTTAAGAGCACTGATCCGTTTGATCTCACTTAAATTTAGTTTTACATCTTCGTTATTGAACCGTACAAAAATAAATGATTCTTTGAGGAAATTCTGGGTGCTTTTTTCCTGTAGGATTTTCGAATTGTTGTTATGCTTATAGCTTTTGTATACGGCTTTAAGGAATCTCTCAAAAGAAAATGGTTTTAGAAGATAATCCACCACACCCATTTCAAAACCCTGTACTGCGGAATCATCATAAGCTGTGGTAATGATAATATCGGGAAGTTTGTTAAAGCTTTTCAGAAATTCTATCCCGGAGATATTGGGCAGGTTGATATCCAGAAAAATAAGGTCAATATTCTCTTCTTGCAGAACCGGAATGGTTTCCTGGATGTCATAACAGTTCTTCACAAGATTCAGGAAAGGAATTCTTGAGATATATTCTTCAATAATGTGATGCGCCAATTCTTCATCGTCAACAATTATGCAGTTCATTTTTAATTCAATTGAAGTTTTAAATTAATTTTATATTCTGATCCGTTATCATCAATATCCAGCTTGTATTTGTTCGGATAAAGAAGATTGAGCTTCATTTTGGTATTTTCCACTCCCAGTTTATTCTCGTCGGTTTTTTCATGGTTTTTTCTCTCGTAAAAATTCCTGATGTCAAAATCCAGCAGCCCGTTTTCCAAACGTACATTGATATCCAGGGGGCCTTTCCTTAAATCGGCATATTTAAATGCATTTTCCACGAATGTTAAAAGCAGAAGCGGCTCCATCTCATAAGAATCAAAATTACCATAAAATTCACAATTAATATTATTGAATTTACTGAAACGGATGGATTGTATCTCAATATATTTCTTGATGTTGGTAATTTCATCATTCAGATTATTTTTCTGCATATTTTTATTATTAAGCACATAGCGCATAATGTCAGATAAAATCAGGATGACTCTGGGAGTATCTTTAGACTGTGTGATGGATAATGAATAAATACTGTTGAGCGCATTGAAAAAGAAATGGGGATTAATTTGTTCGCGCAGGATTTTTAATTCGCTGGACTGTCTTTCAAATTCCAGGGCGTTGATCTTTTTCCTGTTTTCTATCCATTTATCTACAAAGAAAAGCAGGGTGCTGAAAATAATTGCAAAGATTCCTATTCTGAAAAAAATATCAGAAAGTTTGATATCTTGGTTAAATGATCCCATTTTTCCATCTTTTGGAAGAAATGGAGGATGTTGTGGCAATGGCGGAATAAAAGCGATCATAAGAGCAACGTATATCACAGCAAATGAAATCGTAATGACAAGAATTTGTTTAGGAGTCTGCCGGATAATAAAAGGCAGAAACAGGTAATAGTTTATATAAAATAATATGATGGAGACCAGAAATATTTTCAGGTTCATGAGGAGAAGAAAATTTTCGAAAATAGAATAATCTATGATCAGTTTAAAGAAAATAAGAATGCTCCAGATAATCCAGTGATAAATATAAGTCGTCTGTATTTGTTTAAAAAATGCTGTCATAAAATTTTATCTGTCTATTGATGTGCACAAATTCCTTCAATATTATAATTGAAGGAATTTTCATTGTAATTAAAGCATCTAATACTCTATCTTCATAGAATCCAGTTCATGTATAGAAATTTTTGGTAAAGAATATTTATTTATCTTATTCACTACAAGATCGGCTGTCTTACGTGCATCTGTTTTCGTTTTAAAGTTTTTATTTCCCTGTATAGCAGGAATAAACGGCTGATTGATTATTATCTTTTGTTTTTTTAAGATTTGATAGCCGTATCCTGAATTTTGTTTTGTTATTTTAATTTCAGGACTGTTATTTTTCTTTTCACAGCTAATCAGAAATATTCCAAACAAAAAGAATAGCTTCAAAAAGTTTTTAATCA
>CBFGVN010000159.1:0-7484 GCA_965651845.1 uncultured Chryseobacterium sp.
TTTTGGAGGAATTTTCTAAGACAGATGGTTTTCCGCGTGAGTGATGGTTACGGATATCCTTTTTTGCGAGCAAAAAAGATAGAAGTGATCGTAGCGACCCGAGCTGTTGGTTTAGCCAAGGCAAGGGACACGCCCAAAATCTGAAAGTTAGAATTGAATTTAAAAAATATAGTTTCTTAAATAAATTAATTTTCCAGAACCCTTTTCTTCCGCCGTTTTTGGAAGAATAAATTCCGGATTTTCCTTTTTTTAATTAAAATTAATAACCCTTATAAATATAAAAAGATGTTAAAAAATGTACAAATTAATGCTTATCAGACAGGTTTGGTTTTCAAGAACGGAAACTTAACTGAGATTTTGAAAGAAGGTAAATATTGGATTTTCGGAAATAAATCCGTAGAAATTTATGATATGAAATCCTTATTTAAAGCTAATAATGATGATCTTACCCTTTTGTTGAAAAATGAAAACCTGAAATCTATGCTTGAAGTCGTTGAGGTAAAAGATGGTGAGATTGTTTTGGTTTTTGAAAACGGAATTTTTAAAGAAGTGTTGAATGTCGGTCAGTATGCTTTCTGGAAAGGAATTCTAAATAGAGACTTCCAGAAAATAGATTTAACTAAAGTAGAAATTACAGAGAAAATTTCAAAGACGATCCTTGAAAATATGAAGTTGAAAAATTTCACCAGAAAGTTTGTTGTAACGAATCAATATAAAGGATTGTTGTTAATTGACGGAAAGTTTACAAAAATTCTTGACGCCGGAACGTACTACTTCTGGAATAATGAAATTTCCATCGAAGTAAAATCCATAGATATGCGTATGCAGCAAATGGAAATTGCCGGGCAAGAGCTTCTGACAAAGGATAAAGCCATGCTTCGTATCAATTTTTACGTTCGTTTTCAGGTAGAAGACATCGAAAAAGCGTTGATGAAAAATAAAGAATACGACAAGCAATTGTATATTTTAATGCAGCTGGCTTTGCGTGAGTTCGTGGGAGCTTTAACGTTGGATGAATTGCTGTTGAAAAAAGATACGGTAGGAAAAGAAATCCTGGAAAATCTTGGAAATAAAGCCGAAGATTTGGGTTTAAAAGCTTCTGATGCGGGAATCCGTGATGTGATTTTAACAGGGGAAATGAAAGAAATCATGAATCAGGTTTTGATTGCCGAGAAAAAAGCTCAGGCCAACAGCATCATGCGTCGTGAAGAAACTGCTTCTACCAGAAGTTTACTGAATACAGCAAAATTAATGGAGGAAAATGAAGTCTTGTGGAAGCTGAAAGAAATGGAATATATGGAGAAAATCGCCGACAAAATTGGAGATATCACCGTTTCCGGAAACAGCAATATCGTTTCTCAATTGAAAGAAATTTTTGCAAAATAAAACTAATAACCATTACTATAAAGACAGGTTTTGCGATAATGCAATGCCTGTCTTACTAAACAGCCTTGTAGCTTAAAAGGAAAAGCCTGTGGTAAAATTTGCTGACCGTAGAGTTTGCGGATATTCCGGTTAGACCTGCGCGGACTAATGGGTAGAGTTTACAGATGCACCGAAATCGCTGGGGAAAGTAGGGAAGCGTATTTACAGCCGCAATGCCGATAGGGAATGTGAGTTCGAATCTCATCAGGGCTACAAAAAGACTCCCTTACAAAAAGGGAGTTTTTAAGTTATCTGAATATTATTGAATCGTGTAATTTTTAACAGCCACCTCAGATAGTCTGAAATATCCGAAAGGAAAATTATTGCTATTGCTCTGGTTAATGATATTTCCGCGTACAGCCGTCGGTATGGTAGAAAACGGGTTATCATTATTACCAGATGCGGAAAGTATTTTTTTGAAATAGTCATAATACCTTTTAGATATTCCATAGAGTCTGATATCCACAAGGTCTCCGGCTTTCAGGTCGTTGTCTGAAAAAAATATCGGGGTAAGGTTTCCCTGGTTGTTTTCATCGTTTTCCACACGGTATTGAGGAAATGCTATTTCAGGAATGGTTACACGGTTCAGATAATAATTTTCCTGTGCTCCGTCGTCGTGATAATAATAAACGATCTCAATTTCATCTCCGGCCATTCCTCCTTCGTTATTTTGTTCGATATTATTTTCAATATTCGGAACGTTAATCAGTTTTTCCGTAGCAGTATAGGCTTCTCCGTTTACGGTAACCTTTAACGTATAAGTCTCACCAATTACAGGCTGGAAGTTGTTGCAGATATATTCTCCCGTTCCCGGATTTTCAATGAAATTAAAAACAGTATTGGAAGAATTGCTTACTGTAATATCCGCACCGGAAACCGGTGGACATTCGGTGTTGTAATAAGCTGGTGTAGTAGATAATTTAATTTTTTGGACATTTCCCGGAGTGTTTTTTACCCAGTCGATGGAAGCATCAATAACGAGTTTTGGTTCTGCTGTTTCCAGATCCACTTCAATTACTTTTTCACATGAGATGAGGATAAAACCGGCCATGATGATTAGAAATTTTTTAAATATTTTCATGTTATATTTCTTTAAATTAAAATTTGAAATTATAAGTCACACTCGGAATAATCCCGAAAATAGACATCCTTCTCACTTCACTAGCTCCGGTGTCTGTATTCTGCCTAAAGGTGAAGGCTGCGGCATTATTTCTTCCGTAAACTTTGTAGATGCTGAAAACCCATTCACTTTTCCATCTCTTGGCTTTATCTGGTTTTGGAGTATAAGTCGCAGACAGGTCTAAATGATGATAAGCTGAAAGAGAGTTTTCGTTCCTTAAGCCGTAGCTGGCAATGGTAACACCCTGATACTGATACTTTCCGTTGGGAAATGTAGCTGCTTTTCCGGACTGAAAAGTGAAAATCCCGCCAAACGACCATTTTTTACTGAACTGATACGCTGCCGTAATGGAAAAGTTGTGCATTTTATCGTAATTGGCACGATACCATTCTCCGTTATTAATTCCGGGTTCGTTTGCATTTCTTCCCGGAGTTCTTTGTTCTGCCCTGGAAAGGGTATAAGACAACCACCCTGTTAATTTTCCGGTATTTTTTTTAGCCATGATTTCCAGACCGTATGCTCTTCCTTCGCCATTCAGAAGGACTCTCTCAATAGCTTTGTTGGCAATAAGTTCGGCTCCGTCTATGTAGTCTGCCTTATTTTTAATTTTTTTATAAAAAGTTTCCACTTCCAAAGAGTATTTTCCATTTTTAAAATTTTGAAAATAGCCCAGCGCCACCTGATCCAGAATTTCAGGCTTTAAATACTGATCACTCGGCGCCCAGATATCAAGGGGGGAAACAGAAGCCGTATTGGAGATAAGATGTACATACTGGCTCATCCGGTTATAACTGGCTTTCAAGGATTGATTCTCATTGAAAGAGTAGGCGGCAGAAAAGCGGGGTTCGAGATTTCCGAAATCAATGATTTTCTTGTTTTTACCATAAGTGACTGTTCCTGTAGGTTTTGCTTCTTCGTAAATCTGCAATTCCGGATTAAAAACCACGGGTTGATTATTTTCATATGTACTTACGGTCTCCTTTCCGAGTCTTTGAAAATAACTGTATCTAAGACCATAATTAATGGCAAGCTTCTCGGAGATTTTTTGTTCTGCACTGATGTATAAAGCGTTTTCAAAAGCATACTTTTTTGCGATCTGATCCGGATTGATGCTCGAAGTTTCGCCAAATGGCTTTATCGTTCCGGGATTGAATTGATAATAAATGGAATTTAGACCATAGCTCAGATTGAGTTTATTAGACAAATAATGTTTAAAATCATACTTAAAGTTGTAATTTTTAATATCCGATTTCCAGTCGATACCCACAAATTTTAGCTTCAATCCATAATTATAATCGCTGTAGATCACTGAAGCATTGGAAAATAACTTATCAGAAAAAATGTGATTCCATCTCACGTTCAGAATAGAATTTCCGTAGGTGTTGATAAAGCCGTCATTGAAATTCATATTATCATTCCCCAAATATCCGGACAGGAAAAGATTGTTTTTATCATTCAGCTTATAGTTTAATTTAGCATTCAGATCATAGAAATATGCAGAGTTTGGCTCTTTGGCAAGTTTCATAATAAGGTGTGCATAGGAAGCGCGGCCGGCTACAACAAACGAGCTTTTTTCTTTTACAAGAGGGCCTTCAACCAATAATCTGCTGGAGATGGCTCCAATTCCGCCGCTTGCATGATATTCTTTATTATTTCCTTCTTTTTGATAAATATCCAGAACGGAAGAAATACGTCCTCCGAAATTGGCAGGAATTCCTCCTTTATACAATTTTAAATCTTTAATGACATCAGAATTAAAAACGGAAAAAAATCCGAATAAATGGGAAGTATTGTAAACAATGGCTTCATCGAGTAAAACCAGATTTCCGTCTACAGAGCCTCCTCTTACGTTAAATCCGGATGCGCCTTCCTGTGCATTGGAAACGCCGGGGAGCTGTAAAATGGATTTTAATACATCTACCTCGCCCATTACCGCGGGCATTTTTTTTATGGTCGCAATAGATAGCTTGTTTACACTCATCTCAGGTTTCTGAATGTTTGCCTTTGTACTGTTTGCTTTTATGACAACCTCTTCAATGGCTTTGCTTTTTTCAGACATAACGAAATTTCTCTTTATGCTTTCCGAAAGCGATATTTTTTCTTCAATATTATCAAAACCTGTATTGCTGATGATAATGGTGTAATCTCCTTTTGGTAAAGTGATGGAGTAAAACCCATACGAATTGGTGGTAATGGTTGTATTGATTTCGGGAATGGTAATATTGGCGCCGATTAGTGTTTCATTATTAAGGCTGTTGGCAATGGTTCCGCTTAAAGTGAATTTCTGCTTTACCTGATCATTTCCCTTTTCCTGAGAATACGTCTTTAATGAAAAAGCAAGGAAAAAAAGCAGGGTGCTCTGGATTTTGTATTTCATCGTTTAAATTTTAAATAATTACTACTATTTCAGAGCGAAGCTATGGTTTTAAAAGACGGTATTTCAATGAATTATACCAAACAAAAAAACTGATAGATAAAAGTATGTTTGATTACTACTAAAATGAAATTGACTTATTTTATGAGAAAGCGGGAAGAAAATCAGCCATCTTTAATTTGGTCTATAAATAATCTGTTTTTGTATAAAATTGCAATTCAAATATATTTTTACGTTATACATTTGTTTTATTATTATTGAGAAATGAATAAAGCTTTAGATAAACAATTTGCAAACGAATCCTGGGCTATCCAATTCCTGATTTCTTCCAGATACAGAATTTTCAGACATTTGCTGCTCATTTTTATGATCAGTACGGTTTTGTACAACAGCACCTCTGAGATCGCTGAACCTACTCTGGTCTTACTTTTTATACTGCTTTTGTTTTATATCAATATGTATCTACTGGTGCCGAAACTTTTGTTTAGCAACAAGTATGTTTTATATATTATCTCAATCGTAGGAATTGTAGTAATTTCTGTTTTTGCAGGAACTTCTTTTTCTGATTCCGGGGCAGACGGACTGAATATTCCTCTTTTTGTAGCACTTATTCTGATCCTTGTTTCCGCTTCGGCTTCAATAAAATTTTTTCAAAAATGGGTGGTTGATAAGCAGGTTATTTATGAATTGGAAAAATCAAAAATTACAACTGAACTTGATCAGCTGAAAAATCAGATTAATCCGCACTTCCTTTTTAATATGCTCAACAATGCGAATGTTCTTACCAAAAAAGATCCGGAAAAGGCATCACAGGTATTGATGAAGCTCAGCGATCTTCTCCGTTATCAGCTGTATGACAGCTCCAGGGAATTTGTTTTTCTGACCTCGGATATTCATTTTCTTGAAGATTTTCTCAATCTGGAACAGGTAAGGCGTGATAATTTTGATTTCCTGATTTCCAAGGAAGGTAATTTAAGCGGCGTTCAGATTCCGCCATTGCTCTTTATTTCGTTTGTAGAAAATGCGGTGAAACATAATAATGATTCCTCAAAGCCGTCTTATGTTAATCTTTTTTTTGAAGTCAAAAATAATGAGCTTCATTTCAAATGTATCAATTCAAAGCCTAATACAAAAGCGGTACATACAGATTCCGGCGGTTTGGGGCTTGCCAACATCAAACGCAGGCTGGATCTGCTTTTTCCTTCTTCTCATACATTAATTATTGAAAATAATCCTGAAACATATTGCATAAACTTGACTTTTGAGCTTTAATCTGAGCCTCAGAATAAGCTATTCATCCAATTAATAACTTTAGAAATTATGATGAACTGTATTATTGTAAACGAAGAGCCTATGGCAAGAAATGCAATTAAAAAACTCATTGGTAAAACCAAAAATTTAAAACTGCTAGCTACATTCGACGATACCAAGGAAGCATCCAACTTTATGTTTACCAACATGGTGAACGTCATTTTTTTCGATATCCAGACCTTGGAAGCTAATGAGATTGAATTCTTAAAACTCATCCCGGAAGAAACATTTGTGATATTTATTTCCGAATTTATGTTTAAAAATAATACATTTGATATGATTGATGAGGATAGGCTGCCCGTAAAGTCAGGACGATTTCAGCAGGCATTAGAAAAAGCAAATCTATATTCTAAACTGCAGAAAAAGAAATATTTGGGTAATGTAAAATCCATTCGGGAAGATTATTTTATCATCTGAATATCATCTAAAAACATCTGAAATGATAAAGAGTATTATTGTAGACGACGAACCATTGGCAAGAGAGGCTATTCAGCTTTTGATCGATCAGACGGAGCATGTAGAGTTGAGCGGGTCTTTCAACAGTCCGGATTCTGCATCGGAATTTTTGAAAAGCAACCCCGTAGATCTGATTTTTCTCGACATCCAAATGCCGGGAACCAACGGAATTGATTTTGCAAGGACCATCCCCAAAGAAACATTTGTCATTTTCACCACGGCATTCTCCGAATTTGCAACAGACAGTTATGAGGTTGATGCTATTGACTATTTAATAAAGCCCATAAAAATTGAACGTTTCCGGAAGGCAGTTGAAAAAGCATACAATTATTTTAATTTACTGAAAGGGGGCTATTCCGATCACAATATTGAAAGTATTACCGCGGATTATTTTTTTGTAAAGGCGGATCGTAAAATGTTTAAAGTACAGTTTAATAATATTCTTTTTATTGAAGGACTAAAAGATTATGTGGTAATGCATACCGAAAACCAAAAAATAATCACGGGAATGAATATCAAAACAATTTACGACCAGCTGCCTAAAGATATTTTTGTAAGAGTAAGCAAATCCTACATCATTAATACAAAGCATATTGAATCGGTGGATAATAATACAGTGTATATCGGAAAACATGAAATCCCAATCGGAAATATTTACAGGGATTTTTTCTTCAATGAATTTGTAATCAAAAGAATTATCAGTAAGTAAATGAAGCAGAAATTTTTAATTTTTTCTCCAGTCATTCTGTAAATGAACAACAAGATTCTGCTCCAGAAGCACAAAATAGAAAAGGAAGG
>CBFGVN010000160.1:0-7466 GCA_965651845.1 uncultured Chryseobacterium sp.
GGGTTGTATTTGTTGCAATTACCCCTGCAATTTTGGTTTCTTTTACAATATCAATAATATCTAAAAGCTGGTCATCGGACAAATCCGGAGCTATTTTAAGCAAAATCGGTTTTGGACTTGTTTTCTCATTGTTCATTTGTTGTAAAGTTCCCAACAATTGAGTTAAAGGTTCTTTATCCTGAAGCTCACGAAGATTCGGTGTGTTGGGTGAGCTTACATTCACCACAAAATAATCTACATACGGAAAAAGTTTTTCGAAACAGATTTTATAGTCGTTTACTGCTTCTTCGTTTGGAGTTACCTTATTTTTCCCAATATTCCCGCCGATAAGAACGTTTTTGTTTTTCTTTAATCTTTCAACAGCGGCATCTACTCCCTCATTATTGAACCCCATCCGGTTGATAATCGCAGAGTCTTCCATAAGACGGAATAATCTTTTTTTATCGTTTCCGGGTTGTCCTTTAGGAGTAAGCGTTCCAATTTCTATAAATCCGAAACCAAGATCTGAAAGCTCTTTGTAAAGCACCGCATTTTTATCGAAACCTGCAGCCAGCCCAACCGGATTTTTAAATTTTAGTCCGAAAACTTCTCTTTCAAGTCTTTTATCTTCAATAGGTTTTGGAAGAAACAACTTCGTTAAAAAAGAAAAATTTTTAAGCATCGAAAAAGTAAAGTAGTGAACTTCCTCCGGATCGAATTTGAAAAGAATGGGGCGAATAAGCGATTTGTACATTGTAAAAAAGTTTTACAAAAATACTCAATTTAAAATTAATGTTCTACGCAGGCTATGATATTTTATAGAAAAAGTTATAAATACATACTCAAATCGAAGTTCAAAATATCCCCTACTCTTTTGAAGTCATCATCTATAGTGGCGTTCACCGTAATTCTTTCATTGGAAATAGGATGGTTAAAAATCAATTGATGGGCATGAAGCGTCATTTTGTTGATATTAAATGTTTGAAGCCACAATTTGTTTTGTTTATTGCATCCATGTTTTCGGCAACCTAAAATCGGATGCAAAATATGTTTAAAATGTTTTCTCAGCTGATGAAATCTTCCCGTTTCAGGAATCGCTTCTACTAAACAATATCTCGAAGTCTGATGCTTTAAAAAAGGTAAATCTATTTCAGAAGTCTGCAGTCGATGGTAGTATGTAACTGCGTTTTGTTTGACTTCATTTTCATTAATTAAATCATAATCAATTGTTTCTTCTTCTTTCGCCCAGCCTCGAAGAATAGCTAAGTACTTCTTTTCAACTTCTTTTGCAGCAAATCTATCGCTCATGACCCGAAGAGTATCTTTATCTAAAGTGAATAACAAGACTCCCGAAGTTTTTCGGTCAAGACGATGCACCGGATAAACTTTTTGCCCTATTTGCTTTCTCAACTCCTGAATAGCGTAAGTATCCGCCTCTCCGGAATAAAAAGATTTATGAACCAATAGTCCACTGGGTTTGTTGATGGCAATAAGATGTTCGTCTCGATAAAGAATTTCTAACATTCGACAAAAGTAGAAATTTTCGGCTGATCTTTAGCCCTGATTGAGCGGCATGTTTGAGCTCTTTTCTGTGCTTTGGTTGCGGCGGCTCCGCCGCAACCAAAGCACAGAAAA
This sequence comes from uncultured Chryseobacterium sp., assembly GCA_965651845.1. GTDB lineage: Bacteria > Bacteroidota > Bacteroidia > Flavobacteriales > Weeksellaceae > Chryseobacterium. The sequence goes on from CBFGVN010000160.1 coordinate 1,615, forward strand.
AGCGAGTAGCGAAAGCAGGTTCCCGGCTCCTGATTTTCTGCATTATAAAAACTTCTGTCTTCCATCTTCAACTTCCCACTTTTTCACTATTTTTGCACTTCAGACGTTAAAAAAATTATGGCAAAGCAAGAAGATGTTTTCAAGAAAGTGATTTCTCACGCTAAAGAATATGGTTTCATTTTCCCTTCTAGTGAGATCTACGATGGTTTATCCGCTGTTTATGATTATGGACAAAACGGTGCCGAACTAAAAAATAATATCAAACAATATTGGTGGAAAGCGATGGTACAGCTTAACGAAAATATTGTGGGTATCGATTCGGCGATTTTGATGCACCCAACAACATGGAAGGCATCGGGTCACGTAGACGCTTTCAACGATCCACTGATTGATAATAAAGACTCTAAAAAACGCTTCAGGGCAGATGTTTTGGTGGAAGATTATTGCGCCAAAATTGAAGATAAAGAAAATAAAGAAATCGAAAAAGCTGCGAAAAGATTCGGAGATGCTTTTGATAAAGATCAGTTTGTTGCTACCAATCCGAAGGTTTTGGAATACAGAGCAAAAAGAGAAGCGATCCTTTCAAGACTGGCAAAATCTCTGGAAAATGAGGATCTTGCTGATGTGAAGGCTTTAATTGAAGAACTGGAAATTGCAGATCCGGATACGGGTTCTAAAAACTGGACAGAAGTAAGACAGTTCAACCTGATGTTTGGGACTAAATTAGGTGCTTCTGCAGATTCTGCGATGGATCTTTATTTAAGACCGGAAACTGCTCAAGGTATTTTCGTTAACTTTTTAAATGTTCAAAAAACTTCACGTCATAAGCTTCCTTTTGGTATTGCTCAAATCGGAAAAGCGTTCAGAAATGAGATCGTTGCAAGACAATTCATCTTCAGAATGCGCGAATTCGAGCAAATGGAAATGCAGTTTTTCGTAGCTCCGGGAACTGAACTTGAATTCTACGAACAGTGGAAGCAAAAGCGTCTTAACTGGCACTTGGCTTTAGGTTTAGGCAATGATAATTACAGATTCCATGATCATGAGAAATTGGCTCACTATGCCAATGCTGCAGCTGATATTGAATTTAATTTTCCATTCGGTTTCAAAGAACTGGAAGGTATTCACTCCAGAACGGATTTCGACCTGAAAGCTCATGAAAAATTCTCAGGAAGAAAACTTCAATTCTTCGATCCTGAAAGAAACGAAAGTTATGTTCCTTACGTGGTGGAAACCTCTGTTGGTTTAGACAGATTATTCCTTTCTATATTCTCTCATTGTTTGAAAGACGAAGTATTGGAAGACGGTTCGGAAAGAACGGTTCTATCCTTACCACCAGCAATAGCACCTGTAAAAGCAGCAATTCTTCCTTTAATGAAAAAAGATGGAATGGGCGATTATGCTGAAAAAATCTTCAATGACCTGAAATATGATTTTAATCTAATTTATGAAGAAAAAGACAGTATTGGTAAGCGTTACAGAAGACAAGATGCCATCGGTACTCCTTATTGTATTACGATCGATCAGGATTCTCTTACAGATGATACTGTTACTATTAGGGACAGAGACACCATGCAGCAGGAAAGAGTTCCTGTTTCTGAGTTGAGAAGAATCATCGACGAAAAAACAAACTTCAGAAACTTACTTTCTAAAATATAGATGAAAAGCCTTGAGAAATCAGGGCTTTTTTTTTTCTAAAACCTATCTTTGAATTTATTATTTTTGACCTTCAAATTTTAACCATGAAAAAAATAACACTATTGATGTTTGGTCTACTACAGACATTCGCATATTCTCAGACTCAGGATTTGGCTTCTTTGGCCTCGGGAACCAATGTAGGGATGAATGCCTTATTTGATACCAAAGACAGTCTTTATGGCTACGTTTCTATCTATTCTTATGGAAAAACAGATAAGAAAACACAAAAATTCGAATATGTAATTTTAGATAAAAACCTTAATCCGGTTGCTAATAAAGAATTTGAAGCAGGACCACTCGTATCCAATTATTTTGGATATGTAGATTTTAAAGGCCAGATTATTCTTCGCCCTTCAGATTTTCATTATATGCAGGCTTTTGCTAAAGATGCTGCAACGCCCGTATCTATGGTGATTGATCCCAAAACCAATACGGTAGCTCCAAAAGTCTACTATGATTATCTGGAAGACGGAACTTTCAAAGAAATCAGTCAGCCTAAAAGCTGGAGAGATGAAAGGAAAGAAACCAGAGCTGAGAAAAAAGAGAAAGGGTACAATTATGTTTCCGCAGTTGGCGAAATTAAAGAGGGTGGTTACATTGCCGTTGAATATAAAGATTTTGGAAAATATGTCAACAACAACAGTCTGATAAAATTCGACCACAACAGGAAAGAAGTCTGGAGATACCGCTACAATACAAACGGCGACAAAAAAGTTTTCTCAGACCTTACAATTCTTGATAAAGACGAAAATCATCTATACGGAATTCTGCGAAAAGTAAATGATGACGACAAAACATTCTCGCTCCTGGTAATCGATATGAAAACGGGAAAAGAGCTATCCAACAAGCCCATCACCGGTCTTTCTCCTGAAACTATTTATAATATTGATGTGCTGACTTCCGGAAACGGCAGGATTGATAATGATAAAACTTTCGATGATAAAATTGTCTTGCTCGGCAGAAATTACATCTCCAAAGACGACAGAGGGTTTGCCAGATTCATACTTGATAAGAACAGTTATAATATTGACCTTAAAACATTAAGCTATAAGCCGGATCTTTCCACATATGTTCCAAAGCTAAGTGCAGATGGTGGCGTGGAAAACGGATATTATCTTCAGACAAAAGATGTTTATTTTATGAGTGACGGAAGTGTCGGCATCCTTTCTGAAAAATTTAAACCGGCAGGTCAGTATAATGCTCCTAAAACTACAGATTTAGTTTATATTAATACCGATAAAGATTTTAAAGTAAAAGATGTTCAGGTTTTTGAAAAAGAAAAATCAAGATGGGTAAACAGCGATTATCTTTTCTCTCAGTACTTAAATGATGGTAAAGACGTCGTATTTTTCTATCGCGATTATCAGAAAGATCAGGTAACCAAAGAAAAAAAATGGAACCTTTTCATTAATACGATTATTGATGGAAAATTCAAGCAGGAAATCATTCCTATTTCCGAGAAAGACAATTATGTGGTGACTCCGTATGTGGCGAAAGAAGGGTATATTTTACTTCGTGAATTCAATGAAAAAGAAAAATTTAATAAGATCCGTTTGGAAAGATTAAATTATTAACACAAACAGAATCCTGACCTTCGGTCAGGATTCTGTCTTCTGATAGTAGTCTGCAATATTTTTTATTTCATCCAGACTTAGATTCCACATAAAATTCAGAAATTGCTGATAACTTTCACTTTGATTCTTCGGATCAACGCGATCCAAGTATCGGTTTAAGTTATAGTTTTTCCGTGCCTCATAGATTTTAGCGAAACATTTTCCAAGCCAGCTTTTATAGTATTTTTCCTCTTCCCCATCCTGCAAAAACTGAAGACTTGTATAAATCCCGACTCCATAATCTTCAGAATGGTAAAAATTCGGCAGGATTTCCATTTTTGCGATTTTCTCAAGAACAGCGAACGATTCAGTAGGTTTTTCATCTGCAGTTTCCGTTTTCAGTTCAGGGAAAAGCTTTATCAGTTTTTCAATTCTTAGGGCAATTTCAGGATGCGATTTTAAAGAATCTTTATTCAGCTTTTCATTAAAATGATTGTAATTGTACAGTGAAAAATCTTCTTTCTTCAGCCATTTGTCCTTAAATTCCTGTTTGGGAAGATTAAAGTATTTCTTATATGTTTCTACTTTCAACTCTCTTGGCGAAATTGTATCAAATTCTTCAAGCCTTTTTAAAGTATTAATAAATTCTGTTCTTTTAAAGTCACTGTTTTTAAAAACAGTATATCCGAGAGAATCTGCCTGCATTTCAAATTTTCTTTTTTCAGCTCCTTTTTTATAAATACGGTTTTTTAAAACATCAAAAGCCCGCTGATTGCGATTTTCTTTGGTAGATTTTATATTATGAACCGTAATTTTGTCCATCTGATCCTGATCAATCAGATCCAGAAAACTTTTCAGCGTATGTTCGGAAATTTTATGTCCCAATTCGTGAGAGATCACTGCACCCAGCTGATCATCGTTATTCAGCCAGTTGAAAAGTCCCATGTTGATCACAAAAGTTCCATCTGCAAAGCAGTAAGCATTCGGCGTATTATCTTTAGCAACAAGGATTTTCAGATTTTGGGGAATTTGGGGGTTATTTTTCCTCAGCCTTTCAATCAGGTTTTTCACCTTATTATCGAACACCGAGTTGAAAACAAAGTCTTTATCCTTTACCTTCTTTTCAAAATCTTTTTCGAATTCTTTATAAATTTTTGATAATTCGTTTCCTCTCTTACCGGGATAATCAGTTTTGCTTTTTTTAATCAGATTTTCAGTGTTAATGGAAAAATTTCTAATAAAATCTTTTCTCTGTAAATAATCCGCCGTATCAATCGGCTTATAAATCTGTCCGAAAGAAATTATAAAGCCATAAAAAAATAAAAAGGATATTAGTTTTTTCATCATATTTTCTGCCAAATAATCACAAAAATAAATTATTTCGTTTCATGTTTCAAATTTATTTTAAATTTGTTTTTAAGATCAATTATATGATAATTCTTATTTATTTTCTCACTTTCATTGTACTTGCAGCACTTTTGTTTTACCTGTTAGGTTACGGATATCTTTTCAGCGGGATTTCCAAAACATACCTTCGCGGGAAAACAAGCGCAAATATTGATGACGGAAAATTTTTCACCAGCAACCTCATCGCTACGGAAAGTCCAAAACTGTGGGAAGAAGCTCCGGAATACAATAAAACAGATTTACCGAAAAATATCGTTGAAGATTTAATTCATTCTAATACCGCCTCTTTTCTGGTTGTCAAAAACGGAAAATTGGTGCATGAACAATACTGGAACGGCTATCACAAGTTATCGAAAACCAATTCTTTTTCAATGGCAAAAGCAGTGACGGTAATGCTTCTGGGAAAGGCTTTAGAAGAAGGAAAAATCAAAAATATTAATGATAAATTTTCAGATTATTTTGATGAATTTAATACTAAAGAATTCGGAAAAGATGTCACCCTGAAAAATCTGGCTCAGATGGAATCCGGTATGAACTGGGATGAAGATTATAAAAATCCTTTTTTACCGAATGCAAAGGCTTATTATGGAAGAAGCCTGATGAAAGCTACTTTTTCAAGGAAATTTAAGGAAAATCCCGGAAACAGATTCGAATACCAGAGTGGTTCGACGCAACTGCTCGGTTTTGCAATAAGAAAAGCTATTGATCAGTCTTTGGCCAGTTATTTATCAGAAAAATTCTGGGTTCCGCTGGGGATGGAGCAAAACGCAGAATGGAGCACCGATGAAAGCGGCATGGAGAAAACCTATTGTTGCATCCACTCCAACGCCAGAGATTTTGCGAAATTGGGACAGCTGTTTTTGGATAACGGAAAAGTTGGAGATCAGCAAATTTTAAATCTCAATTTTATTGAACAAATGCAGACGCCAACTCAAAAATCCAAAGAAATCTACGGAATGGGCTTTTGGATCAACAATGACAACCCTATTAAACATTATTATTTCCTAGGTTTACAAGGGCAGTATATTATTATGATTCCTGAGCATCAGATGGTGATCGTAAGGACAGGAAGCTACAACAATCTCCCGAAAAATGACCGCGGAAGGCCGGATCAGGTGAAGTTTTTAGTAAATGAGACAGTGAAGCTTTTTGCATAAATCATCCATTTTAACTATTTTAAGCCCACGCTGAATT
>CBFGVN010000161.1:0-7455 GCA_965651845.1 uncultured Chryseobacterium sp.
GTTCATTTAAATTACATAGGAAATCCGGCGCGGGACGAAGTCCCGCGCCGGCTTCTGTTTAAATAAAAAATATAGGTAAAATCTTGAAAATTAAATGATATTGATTTCTACATTGATATTTCCCCTCGACATTTTAGAATATGGACAAGTTTGGTGAGCTTCTTCAGTAAGCAATTTAGCGGTTTCATTATCAATTCCCGGAAGGCTTACATTTAAACGGGCTTGTAAAAAATAAGCATCGTCTTCCATACATAAATCCACTTCTGCATCTACGGCTGTTTCAGATGAAAGTCTGATTTTTCTTTTTCTCGCTGCGATTCCCAAAGCTCCGATAAAACAAGCCGACCAACCTGCTGCAAAAAGCTGTTCAGGATTTGTACCGGGTTCTGTTCCTCCCGGAGTTGAAAGTTTTACATTAAGGTTATCGTCTGAGCTTTTGGAAAATCCGTCACGTCCTCCGGTTGTGTGAGTTTTTCCTGTGTACAGTACTTTTTTTGCTTGTAATGTTTGATTATTTTCCATCTTTAAAAAATTTAGATTGTTATTAATTGGTTTTAAATTTCTGTATCAAAATTAATCTTGTTAAAAATTCTGGGTAACTATAAAAATACATGAACCGGACATTTTTAAACTTAAATAAGACATTCCAAGTCCTGAATTATTTCGAATATCCATCCACTTCAACAATGGCCTCTGCAAAAGATTTCGGATCTTCCTGTGGAACATTATGCCCGATTCCTCTTAGGATTTTATGCGAATATTTTCCTGTAAATCTGTCTGCATAAGCTTTTCCATCGATAGCGGCTCCATCGAAATTACTGCTGATTGTAATTGTAGGAATATTTATTTTGGGTCTTAACTGAAGTTTTTTCTCCAGTTCATCATATTGTGCTTCTCCTTTTGCTAAAGACAATCTCCATCGATAATTGTGAATAACAATGGCCACATGATCAGGGTTATTGAAAGACTGAGCTGTCTGGTTGTAAGTTACTTCATCAAAATTCCATAAAGGAGAGGCATTTTTCCAGGTCAGTTTATTGAATTCGTAAGTATTGTCCTTATACCCTTTTTCGCCACGCTCAGTTGAAAAATAATATTGATACCACCATCCCAATTCCGCTGCAGGAGGTAAAGGTTTTTTGTTTGCTTCAAGATTGGTGATTAAATAACCACTCACAGAAACCAGTCCTTTTACACGTTCCGGCCACAGTGCGGCCATTACATCTGCCGTTCTTGCGCCCCAATCGAATCCTCCAACAATTGCTTTATCAATTTTTAATGCATCCATCAATGCAATAATATCGCTTGCAACAGCCGATTGCTGCCCGTTTCTCATAGTTTTGTCAGAAAGAAATCGAGTTGTTCCGAAACCTCTTAAATAAGGAGTGATCACTCTATATCCTTTCGCAGTCAGCATAGGAACCACTTCTTCGTAGCTATGTATATCGTATGGCCAGCCGTGAAGTAAAATAACAGGAGTCCCGTCAGAAGATCCGGCTTCTGTATAGCCTATGTTGAGGACACCGGCGTCAATTTGTTTTAAAATACTTAGTGAGCTTTTCGTTTGCTGGGCATTTAATCCAAAGCTAAAAATTAAAACTAAGATAGCACTGATCAAATATTTTTTAATATTAAAAATCTGTTGACGTGTTGAGTTATAAAGCATAAATATTAAGATTTTAAATTTGATGGATCAAAAGTAGGTTCTTAATCAACCTAAAGGCAGTGTAATTTAGGTCAACCGGACAAACTTTACCCTGAATCAGACAAAGCTTAAACTGAAAAATTGAATGTAGGATTTTATTAGTTAATGCATAGTATTTCAATAGGTTAATATTTATCTTTTTTCAATAAAAAATGAATAATTCTCAAAAAATAAATTACTTTCGTATAGTAATAACTTGAAAAAAACAATTTTTATGAAGAAATTTTATTCCGGTGTTTTATTGTTTATCGTTGCTCTGGTTTTTGGGCAGATAAGCTATACCATTACACCAAATCCGTTCAATGAAACGGATGCCATTACACTTACAGTCCCTGGAAATCAGATCGATGAATCTGCATGGGGAGTTTCTAATAACGCCATTTACATATGGTCCTGGTCTTTGGATATGAACTATCAGAACAGTCAGGATTGCCCTACCAACGGGAGCTGGAACAATTCTAATGAATTGAATAAATTAAGCTATAATTCTACTACAGATACTTATTCTCTTTCATTTACACCAACTGCTTTTTATGGGAGAACAGGAATCGGAAGGTTCGGATTTTTATTAAAAGATAAAACGGGAGCTCATCAGACCTCACCGGATATTTTTGTGAATGTCGGAGTTTTAAGTTTGAATATGACAAATCCTGCTGCAAACAGCCTCACTTCGGTTCCTACAGGAAACTCTATCAATATCACCGCTACCACAAATGTTAATGCAATATTTCAGCTAAAGGCCAACGGAACTGTTGTAAATTCTACTTCTACAGCCTCATCTTCTTATTCTTATAATTACACTGTAACAGGAGATGCCAATATGGAACTGATTGCAACGGATACAAATTCAAACTCAAAAAATGCAACATTCATCCTACAGGTTCCGAGAAATGTAATTTCCGAAGCAATTCCGAATTGGATGAGACAGGGGATTAATTATCATCCAACTGATAATACTAAGGTCGGATTGGCTTTGTATGCTCCGACTAAAGATTTCGTTCATGTGATCGGAAGTTTCAACAATTGGGCGGTAGATGATGCTTATTTAATGAAAAGAGATACCACAAATCCGGATTTATACTGGATTGAATTGAGTGGTTTAACCCCGCAGCAATTATATACTTTTCAATATAGAACCAATGATTTAAGAAAAGTAGCAGATCCATATTCTCCTCAAATTTTATCTTCTTACGACGATCAATGGATTTCCTCTTCAACGTATCCGAATTTACCGGTATTTCCTGCCGGGCAAGGCTTTGAAGTCTCTATGTTTAAAACAGGGCAGGTTCCTTACAATTGGCAGGTTCCCAATTTTACAAGACCGGCTAAAGAAAATCTGGTTATTTATGAATTATTATTGAGAGATTTTACACAGGAAAAAAACTGGCAGTCGCTGATTAATAAAATCAATTATTTAAAAGGATTAAATATCAATGCGATTGAATTGATGCCAATCATGGAATTTGAAGGAAATCTTTCATGGGGATATAATACGTCTTTCCATTATGCTTTGGATAAGGCTTATGGAACCCCTGAAAAATTCAAAGAGTTTGTGGATCTGTGCCACCAGAACGGGATTGCGGTGATTTTAGATGTTGCTTTCAATCATGCGACAGGACGTTCTCCGCTGGTAAGACTTTGGAATGTAGATCCGGATGGAGACGGCTACGGTAATGTGGCAGCCAATAATCCTTATTTTAATACGGTACCGAAACATTCATATAATGTTTTTAATGATTTCAACCATACAAGTCCTTCAACTAAATATTACGTTGAAAGATGCCTTCAGCAGTGGCTCACGGAATATCACATCGATGGTTTCCGCTGGGATCTTACAAAAGGCTTTACACAAAGCTGCTCAGAAAGCGATGAAACCTGTACCAATGCATATCAGCAAGACAGGGTAGATATCATGAAATACTATGCCGACAAACAATGGGCAATCGATCCGAATTCTTATATGATTTTTGAACATTTGGGAACCGACCAGGAAGAACAGCAATGGGCAAATTACAGAATTGCGGAAGGAAAAGGCGTAATGCTTTGGAATAAGCAGACAGATCCTTATAACCAAAATACAATGGGTTATAAAGAAAACAGCAATTACGACCGGATGAATCATGCACTTCATGGTTTTACAAATATGCATGCTGTCGGATACGGTGAAAGTCATGACGAAGAGAGATTAATGTTTAAAAATCTTGCTTATGGCGCTGTAAACGGAAGTTATGATGTTAAAAATCTAAATACAGCTCTAGACAGGATGAAAACTTTCGGGGCTACATTCTTTACTATTCCGGGCCCGAAAATGATCTGGCAATTTGGGGAATTAGGATATGAGTTCAGCATCAACAGATGTGCGGACGGATCTATCAACAGCGGCTGCAGAACAGATGAAAAACCGATCGCCTTCACTTTAGGATATGATACAAATGCCAATAGAAAAGCCGTTTACGATACCTGGGCGAAAATCATCAATATCAGAAATACATATCCTGTATTCAAATCAAAAACATATAGTGTAGAATCCAATAATCTTACCAACGATCCGGATGGTTTGATCACAAGAATCTACGTTTACGACAATTTACTTACAAACGGAATGAAAAATATCGTGGTATTGGCAAATTATACCACTGCATCTCAAAATGTTGTTCCTTATTTTCCTTACACAGGGCAGTGGCAGAATTTAATGGATAATTCGATCTCAAACATCACCTCCACAACCGCTCCGATTACCCTTCAACCGGGAGAATTCAGAATCTTTGGAAATTATGTAGGAAGCTTGTCAACCATCGATGAAAATGCAGAGAACAAATTATCTCTGCAGATTGCTGATAATCCTGTGAAGAATGGTTTAGCAAGATTAATTTACCACAAAGCTAAAAACGGAGAAATAGCAATCTACGACATGAGCGGCAAAAAAATGGATTCATTTAAATTAAAAAATGAAGATGGAACGTATGACTTAAGAACAAATTATCCTGTAGGAACCTATCTGGTTCATTTAAAATCTGAAACAGGAATTGCCATTCAAAAAATGATTATTCAATAAATAAATTTTAAATAAAAGCAATTTAAACACTCAAAAAATTCCTCTCTCTGGAGGGGTGGCAAAAATTCAAAAAATTTTTGACGGGGTGGCCAATAAAAAACAAAAGAGAGGTAAAAGCCTCTCTTTTTCATTTCAAATTCTAAAATTTTTGCTATGTAAAAATAATAGTCTACTTTTGCAGTAGACTTATCAAGAAAGGTGGAGGGATTTGGCCCTGCGAAACCTTAGCAACCACACAATTCCAGTAGTGTAAAGGTGCTAATTCCAACCCAATTGGGGGAAGATAAAGAAAAGGCAATTCTGCTGATATTCCATTTTTCTTGAAGTCTTGTGTCTACGGATTTTGTCCGTTCAGGTTTATTATTAATTTTGCAAAAAACAAAAGATGAAAAAACTAAGCATTTCAATTTTATTGCTTGGAGCTGTTTTCGCGTCAGCGCAGGAAAAGGAAAAAGAACAACAGATTGAGGATGTAATCATCGTCGGAAACCGTAATGCCAAACGAACGAAGGTAGAAACTCCGGTTCCGGTAGATGTCATCAATATCGAAAAAATACAAAAATCTTCACCACAAACCACCGTTCAGGATTTGCTGAACTATGTCATCCCGTCATTCAATTCCGTGAGACAATCGGCTTCGGATGGTACGGAACACATTGATCCTGTTACCTTGAGAGGAATGGGTCCGGATCAGGTTCTGGTTTTGGTGAATGGCAAAAGAAGACATACAACATCTCTGGTGAATTATCAGAATACCGTAGGAAACGGGTCTGTCGGAACCGATCTAAGCACCATTCCGGTGATCGCCATCGATAGAATTGAAGTATTGAGAGACGGGGCCGCCGCTCAGTACGGATCTGATGCCATTGCAGGGGTTATCAATATTATTCTTAAAAAAGATATCGGAGGATCAGCCAGTTTAAATTACGGAATAACAGGAAGAAACGACGGTGAGACCTATCAAGGCGGAGTTAATTACGGAACATCTTTGGGAAAAAAAGAGAGTTACATTAATTTGTCTTTACAATTAAATCAAAGAGGAAAAACGACAAGAACTCAGAATCATAATCTTGATATTTTCGGAAGTAATTTTGCCTATGATTTCGCTGCAGATCCAGCTGCTGCAAGAGCTGCGGATGATGCCATCATCAAAGAAAGGGGCTTAACCCGTGATGATTTCAATTTCCAGATCGGAGATGCGCAAATCAAACAGGCACAGCTGTTTTTCAATTCGGAATATCCTTTTAATGATCAGTTTAGATTGTATTCTTTTGGAGGTTTTAGCATAAAAGAAGGACAGGGATATGGCTTCAGAAGGCTTCCCAGCGAAACTTCAAATAATGTATATTCTATTTATCCAAATGGTTTTCAGCCAACTTTAGGTTCAAAAGTTTATGATATTTCTTACGCGATCGGTGCAAAATACAATAAAAACGACTGGTTTTTTGATCTAAGCAATACTTTCGGAAGCAATACCTTCAATTATGATGTGAGCAATACAGTCAATGCTTCATTGGGAGCAAAATCTCCGACAAGTTTTGAGGCCGGAGCTCACAGTTTCCTTCAAAATACCGTTAATCTTGATATTTCTAAAAATATTAAAAACTTTAGTTTAGCTTTTGGTGGCGAGTTCAGATTCGAACAATATGAAATAAAAGCAGGAGAAGAAGCATCCTATGCAAGATATGATATTTATGGAAATGTTGTGAATGCATCTACACCTCAATCAGATATCGTAGGCGCGGGAGGATCACAGTCTTTCATTGGCTTTTCACCGGATAATGCTTTAAGGAAATCGAGGACTTCAACAGCTGTTTATGCCGATGTTTCTTATGATTTAGATAAAAAATTTAATGTAGACTTAGCCGGAAGATTCGAAAATTATTCAGATTTCGGAAGTACTTTGAACGGTAAATTGGCTGTGAGATATGAATTTGTAAAGAATTTTGCCATTCGTGGAGCGATAGGAACAGGTTTCAGAGCACCGTCTCTTCAGCAGCAATATTTTAATAATTCGTATGCAGATATTTCCACAACAGGAAATTCCATTGTTACAAAAGGGATCTTTAATAATGACAGCAAAGCTGCTGAGGTTCTTGGGTTCGATAAACTAAAGCAAGAGACTTCTGTCAACGGGAGTGTTGGGTTTACTTTGAAACCGGCAAGTAGGCTATTTATTACGCTGGATGGATATTTAATTAAAGTTAATGACAGAATTGTCATTACAAGTAATGTTACAGATGATCGTTTGAAGCCTTATGGGGTGGAAAGCGGGAGGTTTTTTGCCAATGCCATTGATACAGAAACAAAAGGCGTGGATTTAGTCGTTTCCTATGATTGGAGATTGGGCGGAGGAAATTTAAACATCAATCTTGCCGGAAATTATACCGAAACAAAAATCACAGATTTCCATTTTCCTGCCAATTTGCAGACTCCTCAGAATGAATTTTTCGGACCGGATCAAATCAATATTATCGAAAGCTTATCGCCAAAAACAAAAGCGACTCTAGGGTTAAATTACGGGATTGGTAAGTTTAATTTTCTTTTAAGAAACACTTATTTCGGGAAAGTAATCAGAGATGGTTATCCGTTTGGCGGGGTTCAGGAGTTTGCACCAAAAGTAGTGACAGACGTGAGTGTGGGATATAATTTTACAAAAAATATCAATCTTACTATAGGAGCCAACAATGTTTTT
>CBFGVN010000162.1:0-7407 GCA_965651845.1 uncultured Chryseobacterium sp.
GATTATCTCAATAAAAATCATTTCATTATTAATTATAACAATTCTCTCAATTTCATTAAAATCCTGCAGAGAATATGATGAAGAAATTTATACCGAAGAAAACAATGTTTCTACTCTGAACATGAAGAACAAAAGAGACCAACAAAGATCAGAAGAAGATACAACCAGCTATTCACCAGGAGATCCCCCCATAAAAAGCGGAACACACTGGAAACCAAAAAAGATTTATTAATTCACTACGTGCAGTGCGCAATGTAAATAAGTGATTTATAAATACACCGTGTTAAAAAAACAATTAACAAACAAAAATTAATTATCATGAAAAAAACAATCTTTCTAGCAGCAGGCGTTGTTGCTCTGTCTTTGATGTCTTTTGCAAGCTCTACCAACTTAGGCATTATCCAATTCGATGGAGATGTAATCTCAATGAAGGATACTGATAAAGTAACTCCTGAAGAACTAAGTTTTTTAAGTGCAAATGTTCTTGGATGGACCTATTGCGACAAGCAATCTGAAACGAACCAATGCAATACGAGAAATAGAAATTTCCCATATAGTGCTAGTCTTGAAGTTCAAAAAAGAATGAATCTTCTTATTGCAAAATATCAATAAATGATTAGGATGCCTCCCTTTTTTTGAGGCATCCTTTTATTAGCATCACCAATTTTATTAATGTAAAAACAGGTGATTTTTAAATACATCATAAACAAACAAAAATTAATTATCATGAAAAAAACAATTTTCTTAGCAGCAGGCGTTGTCGCTCTTTCTTTGATGTCTTTTGCAAGCTCTAACAACTTGGGAATCATTGAATTCGATGGAGATGTGATTACATTAAGAGATACCGATAAAGTAACTCCGGAAGAACTAAGCTTTTTAAGCGCAAACGTTGTCGGGTGGACCTACTGCAACACAAGATCAGAAACCAATCAATGCTATACAAGAAATAGAACTTTCCCATATTCAGCAAGCCTTGAGGTTCAAAAAAGGATGAATATTATTATTGCAAAATATCAATAAATGATTTTTAGGATGCCCCTATCCTTGGGGTATCTTTTAACTTCAAAAAGAAAGCTTTATGAAAAATACGTTTTTCGAATATGCAATTCTCGCCCTGATTGTCCTTAAAGTAATTGTTACAGGAATTCTGACTACAACAGAGTCTTTCTGCAGCTTTTACAAATATGAAAATCCATTTGAAAATAAGGAAAATCAGTATGATAAAACTTTTGCGGCCTACACTGGATTTGATACAGGATATGGTTTTTTTGCTCCCAATGTAGCCAGTAATTTCATCATCATTTCTGAAGAATTGAAAACGGGAAACACCTATTTATCAACAGATTTATTAAGTACTAATGAAGGGAAGCTGAGATTCTGCAATCTTAATGATGTTTATATGAAAAATATAACCCCCGAAAATAAAAACGATACCGACCTGAAAATCAATCACATTCTGCTAAAGCAGGTAAATAAAGCATTCGAAGCCAAATATGGTAAGCAGTTTCAATCTACAGCATATTTATATGATCATAATTTTTTAAGTGATCCTGCCAAAAAAACCAAACTTATAAAAATAGACAACGTACAATGAAAAAATCTTTATCTTCATACTTCAACAAGACATTTACTCCCAGCTTTATTGTGTTCCTGAGAATAAGTGTAGGATTTGTATTGCTTGTTCATTTCATTTCCATTTGGAAAGATTTTGAACTATTGTACAGCAACAATAGCATTATTCCTGTTGAAATTCATGGAGCTGTTTACGAGTATAATATTATTCCGTATACCCAGATAGAGAATTTTTTATCCGCTTATTTTCAAAATACCAATGTCACATTTAAATATATATACGTTGCGCTCTGCATTTTTATCATATCAGGTTTTTTCAGCAGAATTTCTGCAATGATTTTACTAATATTACAAGTCTCTTTGGTAAAAAGTGCCACCCTTTTCATGTATGGTGTAGATTTTTTTGCAAGTATGTCTCTGTTTTACATCATTCTTTTTCCTACAAGCAGCTATTTTTCTCTTCAGAAAAGATTTTTTCCAAAAACAATTATTAATTTTCCGATACAGTCTTTAAATATTTGTAAAAGGATTTTACAGCTTCATCTGTGTGTCGCTTATTTTTTTTCAGGACTTGATAAAGTAATAGGCTTCAACTGGTGGAGCGGGGAAGCTATCTGGAAGTCACTAAACCTGCCAAATTTTACAAGGTTTATCAACCTACCTTCCATTTTTGATGAAAAATACAGTTTGCTATATCTTATCAGCGGCTGGGTGATTATATGCATTGAATTATTTTATCCTATATTTATCAATATAAATAAAACAAGAAAACTTTGGCTTACACTCACCATATTTATGCATATCGGTATTATTGTAAGCTTCAATTTATTCTTTTTTTCATCAATCATGATTATTTGGAATTTAACATCTTATTACTTTAATTATTATGAAAAAGATAAAATTTTCACAGAGAGTTCTTCTGCTGCTAATGTTTACAATTAGTAATATCTTCTTTTCCCAATCTTCTTATAAAGCTTTCTATGAAATGAAATGGAGAAATAAAAAAGATACCGTAAAAAATCATGAATTGTGTACCCTTATCATCAACGAAAAAGGCAGCTCTTATTTTCAGTCTTATGAAAATTTCAGAAGAGACTCTGCACACACAAAAACCGTTAATGAATATTTTGCCAATAAAGCCGGGGGTCTGAGACTGGGTGACGATACCAGCAATGCAAAATTCCGGTCACTTATTATTAAAAATGTTTCACAAAACAATATGATTGTAGAAGAACGCTTCTTCACAAGTATTTTTTCTACACATTATAATACAACCAAGCAAGACTGGAAGCTCATCAACAAAACTGATAAAATCCTGGGACATCCTGTGAGCATGGCTACAACGGATTTCGGAGGAAGAAAATGGATCGCGTGGTACACCACAGAAATCCCAATCAATGACGGACCTTATAAATTCTACGGGTTACCCGGACTTATCCTGAAAATATCCGATTCAGACAACGAATATAGTTTTGAAATAAAAGGAATTATAAAAGAAAAGAACGATCTTGAGCAAAGAAACTTCACCTATGACAAGCCTGTAAACATAACGCCAAAACAATGGGACATTTTTTGGAAGAAATACACAAAACAGCCTTCAGTAATTTTTGAAAACCTGAATACAGACCAGACAACATATGTTATCAACGGACAGGATGTGAATTCTAAAGAAGTAAAAGATGCCTATAACCGTAAGGAATTAGAATTTCTAAAAATCTTTGAAAACCCGATAGAGCAGTCTCCAACTTATTAAATTTAAACTAATACCATTCACAATAAATAATTTAGTTGCTATCATTTCTGCAAGTAAATTGCAAAGGTTCAGTAAGATGAACCTTTTTATTAATTAATTCTCAGTTATTATAATCGAAAAGAGACTGACCCTTTTGGGCAGCCTCTTTTCTTTTTAAAACATTAAGGATTTATATTTACTTCCAGCCTCCTCCAAGGCTTTTATAAATATCGACAACTGTACTAAGCTGTTTTTGTTTTGCTTCAACCAGTTCCATTTTCGCATCCAGCGCATCTCTCTGATTCAAAAGAACTTCCAGATAATCTGCCCTGGAATTTCGGAATAGCTGATTCGCAATATCTATCGACTGCTCTAGAGCTTTTGTTTCCTCAGATTTCAGTTTGTAATACTGATCGATGTTTTTTACTTTAGACATCAAGTTTGCCACATCCAAATACGCATTCAGAATCGTTTTATCATATTCATACAAAGCCTGAATCTGCCTTGCATCCGCCGTTTGGAAATTTGCTTTAATAGCACTTTTGTTAATCAACGGACCTGCCAATTCACCTACTAGACTGGAAGCAATAGACTCCGGCATTTTTACCAGATAAGAAGGCTTGAATGCTTCTAATCCCAATGTTGCAGAAATTTCCAATGAAGGATAAAACTCTTTTCTGGCAGCCTCTACATCTAATTTTGCTGATTTTAATTCCAATTCAGCCTGTTTGATATCGGGACGGTTAGCCAGCAATTGTGACGGAATTCCTGTATACACCGTTTGCGGAATAATTGTCATGAAATCCTCCTTCGTTCTAATAATCGTCTGTGGATAACGACCGCAAATAGCATTGATTTCATTTTCTTTTCCAGTAATTTGCTGACGGATGGTGTATTCCGTTGCTTTAGATTTTGCTAATTCAGCTTCAAATTTTTTCACTGCCAATTCAGTAGCCGCTGCTGCTTCTTTCTGAATTTTTGAAATTTCCAAAGCCTTCTGCTGAAGCTTAATATATTGTTGAATGATATCCAGCTGATTATCCAAAGCCAGCAATTCATAATAATTATCCGCAACTTCTTCAATTAAATTGGAAAGAACAAAATTCTTTCCTTCCACTGTTGAAAGATAATGGGCTACTGCAGATTCTTTTTCTGTTCTTAATTTTTTCCAGATATCAACTTCCCAATTGGCCATCAACCCCCCTTCGAAATTTCCAAGTGGATCCGGTATTTCCTTTCCGGGTTCGATTTCTGTGGTTGCATCACCTGCTCCTTCACTCGTGTAACGTCCGGCTTTTTTCACTCCGGCTCCGATTCCTGTGGAAACAGTAGGGCTTAACCGTCCTTTTTTTGCTAAAACACCACTTTTTGCAATCTCAATTTCCTGCAAAGTGATCATGAGTTCCTGATTGTTCTTTAAAGCTGTTTCAATTAAAGCAACTAAATTCGGGTCTGTGAAAAATTGTCTCCAGGGAGTCGTTCCGCTGTTGCTGTTTGCATCTCCCTGCTCTTCCTGGTTAAAGTTTTGAGGAATATTCTCTTTTACCTCATCTTTCACCACGGTCGCCATTGGCGCCTTACAACTTGCTAAAACAAGCGATAAGGCGATGGCTGCTATATATTTATTATAAATCTTCATGTTTATCATCGTGTTGATACGGTTCTGTTTGTTCTGTTAAAGGATTTTCTTCTTCATATCTTGCCAATTTCGACTTTTCGGCGATCGTTCCGAAGATGTAATACAACCCAGGGATAATCATCAATCCGAAAATAGTTCCGATCAGCATCCCTCCTGCTGCGGCTGTACCGATCGTTCGGTTACCGACTGCACCCGGTCCGGTCGCCAATACCAATGGAATCAAACCTGCGATGAATGCAAAAGATGTCATCAAAATCGGACGGAAACGGATCGCCGCTCCTTCAATCGCTGCCTGAGCCACAGGAATGCCTTCTTCTGCCTTCTTCTGAACGGCAAATTCTACGATCAATACGGCATTTTTACCCAAAAGACCAATCAGCATGACCATGGCTACCTGAGCGTAGATGTTGTTTTCTAATCCTAATAATTTTAAACATAGGAAAGCCCCGAAAATACCCGTCGGCAATGATAAAATTACCGGTAACGGAAGAATGAAGCTTTCATACTGTGCGGAAAGAATAAGATAAACAAATCCTAAACACACTAAGAAAATAAAAATCGCTTCATTTCCACGGCTTACCTCATCTTTGGAAATACCTGCCCAGTCGATACCGAAACCTCTCGGGAGTGTTTTATCTGCTACTTCTTTGATCGCTGCAATTGCCTGTCCGGAACTATAGCCCGGCGCAGGAGTTCCACTCACCTCGGAAGAATTATACATATTATGCCTTGTGATCTCCGATAAACCATATACTTTTTCCAAATGCATGAAATCTGAATACGGAACCATTTGATCTTTATCATTTTTCACATATAATTTCAATAAATCACTCGGTAATGCACGGTATTGAGGACCCGCTTGAACAATCACTTTATAAGGTCTGTCGAAACGGATGAAACTCGTTTCGTAATTTGAACCAATTAATGTTGATAAATTGTCCATTGCATTTTCGATCGTTACTCCTTTTTGCTCGGCAAGATCGTTGTCTACTCTCAACATATATTGAGGGAAACTCGCGGAATAGAAGGTAAATGCAGAACCCAGCTCAGGACGTTTTTTTAATTCCTTTACAAAGTCGTTACTTACTTTTTCCATTTTCTGATAGTCTCCGCTTCCGGCTTTATCCCGCCAACGAAGCTCAAAACCACCGGCTGCCCCCTAACCCGGAATTGACGGCGGCTGGAAGAATTCTATATTTGCACCCGGAATATTTTTGGCCTTTTCTTCAAGCTTTTCAATGATTTCTGCGGCAGATTCTTTACGGTCTTCCCAGCTTTTAAGGTTAATCAAACAAGTCCCGGAGTTAGAACCTGTACCTTCCGTCAGAATTTCATAACCTGCCAGTGAAGAAACAGACTGTACGCCATCGATATCTTCAGATTCTCTTAGTAATTCTTTTGCAATCTGATTCGTTCTTTCCAGCGTTGAACCCGGAGGTGTCTGGATAATCGCATAAATCATCCCCTGATCTTCCGCAGGAATAAACCCTGACGGAAGTGAATTGCTCAGGAAGAATGTACAGGCACAGAATGCCAATAATAATGGTAAAGTAACAGTTTTCTTTGTAACTGTTTTATTCAGCATTTTTTCATACTTCCCGGCTCCTTTTGTAAATAAACCATTGAATTTATCTAAGAAAATAGTAATTGGTGTTCTTTTCTTAGGCTTTCCGTGATTATTTTTTAGAATTAAAGCACATAAAGCCGGAGTCAATGTCAAAGCTACAACCCCGGAAAGGATAATCGCCGAAGCCATCGTAATGGAGAACTGACGATAGAAAACCCCAACCGGACCAGACATGAACGCAATCGGAATAAATACAGATGCCATAACCAAGGTGATCGCGATAATCGCCCCGCTGATTTCGTGCATTGCTTCTTCCGTCGCTTTCAATGGAGATAAATGTTTCTCCTCCATCTTGGCGTGAACCGCTTCAATAACAACAATCGCATCATCGACCACAACCCCGATCGCCATTACAAGAGCAAAGAGCGAGATCATGTTTAGTGTAATCCCAAAAGCGGACATGACGGCAAAAGTACCAATCAATGAAACCGGAACCGCAATTGCCGGAATCAACGTTGAACGCCAGTCTCCCAAGAAAAGGAATACCACGATGGCCACCAAAATAAAGGCTTCAAATAAAGTATGAATTACCTTCTCAATCGATGCATCCAGGAATCTGGATACGTCATAACTAATGTCGTAATGCATTCCTTTCGGGAAGGTTGTTTTCTGCAATTCTTCCATCAAAGATTTTACGTTTTTGATAACGTCACTTGCATTGGAGCCGTAAGATTGCTTTACTGTGATCGCTGCAGAAGGTTTACCATTCAATGTAGAATAAATATCGTACATCGAAGAACCGAATTCGATATCTGCAACATCTTTTAATCTGATAAATTCTCCGTCGGGTTTAGCTTTAAGAATGATATTTCCGTAATCTTTTTCATTATTAAAACG
>CBFGVN010000163.1:0-7331 GCA_965651845.1 uncultured Chryseobacterium sp.
AAGTTTTATCTTTGAGGAGTTCCTGTAGCTGGTCTAAATTTAACCTTGAATATGAAGAAATCTCCAAAGAATCATATCCTATTTCATTATAAAGAAATTCTATGTCCTTTACAATTTCAATTTCTTCTTCATGCAAAACATCAATTTTGTTGAATAAAATTAATGGAGTAATATTATATGCTTCACAACATGCCAAAAATCTGTCTAGAAAGCCGAGAGAAGTTTCAGGATGCTTTAAAGTAAAAATGAAACATGCCAAATCGATATTGGAGGCAATGATATGGGCTTCTTTTGAAAGGTTTACAGATTTCCTGATGAGATAATTTCTGCGCGGTTCAATTTTGGTGATCCAAGCAATATCATCCTGTTCCAGTTGAAATTCTACAAAATCTCCTACAGCAAGCGGATTGGTAAGCCGGGTTTTAATTAATTTAAACTTTCCGCGAATTCTGGCCTCGAAAATTTTTCCGGTTTCCAATTCTAAAACCTGATACCAACTTCCTGTAGATTTAATGATTTTTCCTTTCATATGCTAAGATGATGCAAATATAAGGAATTAGGTTTAGGTTGGAGTGTTTGAGTGTTGGAGAGTTTGAGAGATTTAGGGTTTTAGGGGGCATTAGCATACTCTCTAAAATCTCTCCAACACTCAAACTCAATTACCTGTCGATCATAATATTATTCTGAACTTCAATCGATTCTTCATGAATAGTCTTGAAAACCTTTTCAATGAATTCCTGCGACATTCCTGTTTCCTTGGCTTTTTGGGTTGCATATTCTGTGATCACTTTCCAACGTTCCGGCTGGAAGATGGCAATATCATTCTCTTTTTTAAGCTTACCGATTTTTTCGGAAATTTTCATCCTTTGGGAAAGAAGCTCGATCAACTGGAAATCGATATCTGAGATTAACGTTCTGTGTCTTCCCATATCTCCCTCAAAACCAGCCAAATCGGTACTTCTCATTTTTAAATTGCCGATTAATTCCGCCAACACTTCAGGCGTAATCTGCTGGGAAGCATCACTCCAAGCTTCATCCGGATTGCTGTGTGTTTCGATGATAGCTCCCTGGTAACCAACGTTTAAAGCTTCCTGGGTAATGTCTGCCAAACCTGTCCTGTTTCCGCAAATATGGGAAGGATCGATTAACATTGGAATATTAGGGAACTGACTCTTGAAATCTAAAGCAATCTGCCAGTTTGGATTATTTCTGTATTTTGTTTTTTGGTAAGTAGAAAAACCTCTGTGGATTACTCCCAGATTAGTAATTCCTTGTCCTAAAAGTCTTTCTAAAGCTCCGATCCATAAAGCCAAATCCGGGTTCACAGGATTTTTCACTATAACCGGCTTATCGGTTCCTCTCAAAGCCATTGCAATTTCCTGAACTGTAAAAGGATTTACCGTTGAACGCGCTCCGATCCAAAGGACATCTACATCAGCTTCAAGCGCAGCAAAAACGTGGTGGGCATTGGCAACTTCAGTCGCAGTTTTGAATCCGTACTCCTCTTTTACTTTTTTCAACCAGTTTAAACCTATTACACCTACTCCTTCAAATCCGTTGGGTTTTGTACGTGGCTTCCAGATTCCTGCACGGAAAATCTGAACGTTAGCATGAGTTTCCTTAATTCGCCTTGCCGTCTCCAGCATCTGAGTTTCACTTTCCGCACTACATGGCCCTGCAATCATCAATGGCTGCGAAAATTCATTGATCCATTCGTTTTTTAAATCTTTTAAATTCATATCTTAATTTATTTTATTCTTTTTTCTTTACTGCACATCATAGCAGTTGCATTATAAAATTACTTTATAATTCTTTTCAAAAAATGCCGTTAAAATTTTTTAAAGGAATCAGGAAATAAGAAGAAATCTATTATTCCTGTATTTTTTTGAAAGAAATTTATACTAGCAATACCAATAATAAAATCGATAATACGTTCTGAAATTTCTAAAATAAGAAAATGAAAAACTAAAATAACCGCTAAAAAAATCAGCGGGTGTAAAAGTAGACATATATGGTTTTAATAATTTTTCCACTTTTAAATTGGTCTATTTCCAGTTTTTCTCTATTATTTGTTTTTATTAAAAAATGATTTTTCTAACAAATATTTGACAAATATATAAAATTTATTTAAATACGAGTTGGATTGATTCTAAATTTTAAATGAATAGAGAATTCAACATTGTCAAGATTCTGGCTTTAACGAAAAGTGAGATTATGTCAAATCAAACCTCATTAAATCGTCAAGGTCTTTTAACAAAGGATTTTTCTCGATGAATTTTTCAAAAATTTTTCTTTTGGTCATCACTTCAACCTTCAGGTTTTCAAAGTCTCTTTTATACTCTATTTCGATGGCAAAGTTGTGAACCTTTGTTTTAAAATGATTGAAAAAAGCTCTGCTCACCTTATCAAATTCAACCTTTGCGGAATCTGACGGATACAAAATCGTGATTTTATTTTCGCCTGATTTCAGCATTTTGAATGTCTTGATGGCGTTGAATACAAATGTATCTTTGGTTTGAAGCTGTTTTAGTAATAAGTTCCATTCCATTTGCAGATCTGTTTCTGTGAAATGGTTTTGCGGAAGATCTTCTGTTTTTACAACAGCACTTTCCTCTTCTTCAGGCTTATCCTCTTTGTTCATTAAAGAACTGATGCTGATTCCAGAAGAAACAATTTGCTTAGATAAAGGCTTTGTTGTTTTTTTAATCTCAACCTCCTGAACTATATTCAGGCTGATTACCGTTTCTGCTTTTTCTTCTGTCTTTTTCTCCTGAGGTATTTCAGGAAGTTTTACCTCCTGTTTTTCATGAAGAAACGGGGCTAATATTATAAACTTTTTTTTTTTTAGAAACGTCTGAATTAGCAGTCAGAGAAGCCAGTTGCATTAAAGCAATTTCTACTGTCAGTCGAGGATTTTTAGAATTTTTATAGTTGATATCCGCATGATTACAGATTTCAATGGCGTCGATTAGCTGTTGCGCGTTCCAGTTTTGCGCTTGTTGCACAAATTTGGATTTTGTCTGTTCGCCAACCTCAATAAGATCAATTGTGGACGCATTTTGAGCCATCATCAAATCTCTGAAATGATTTCCTAATCCTGCAATGAATATATGCGGATCAAACCCTTTTTTTACAATTTCATTAAATGCAAAAAGTACTTCAGGAATTTTGTTTTCTTTGGCTAAATCTACCACTTTCAGGTATTGATCATAATCCAAAATATTTAAAACCTCTGCCGCTTTTGCCAGAGTAATATTTTTTTGGGAAAATGTAGATAGCCTGTCAAAAATAGATAAAGCATCTCTCAGTGCACCATCTGCTTTTTGAGCAATTAAATATAGTGCTTCATCTTAGTACTGAATATTCTCCTTATGAGTAAAACTCCTAAGATGAGCCTGAATATCTTCTATGGTGATTCTCTTGAAATCGTAGATCTGGCAACGTGATAAAATCGTAGGAATGATTTTGTGCTTTTCTGTTGTAGCCAAAATAAAGATAGCGTGAGCCGGCGGCTCTTCAAGAGTTTTAAGGAAAGCATTAAATGCAGCAGAAGACAGCATGTGAACCTCGTCTATGATATATACTTTGTATTTACCAACCTGAGGCGCAAAACGAACCTGGTCGATCAGTTCCCTGATATCATCTACGGAGTTGTTCGAAGCTGCATCCAGTTCATAGATATTGTATGCAAAACCATCCTCTGAAACTGAACCATCCTTTTCATTGATCTTTCTTGCCAAAATTCTGGCACATGTAGTTTTTCCGACACCTCTTGGTCCGCAGAACAATAAAGCCTGAGCTAATTGATTTTCTCCAATCGCATGTTCTAAAGTATCTGTAATGTGTGATTGCCCAACAACAGTGTCAAACTCTTGTGGACGATACTTTCGTGCAGATACGATAAAATTTTCCATTGGCCAAAAGTAAGAAATATAGTTCTAATTTAAAAATTAAAAAACTTCAAATTATCCACAAAACTTATTTATTGGTCAATAGGAAAATTTTTTTTCATCATTACTTTTCTTCGTATGCGAAATCAATGATCTCGATGATCGCCTTTTCGATTTCTTTTCTACCTTCATCTGTCTTCAGATCAATACCGCAGAATTTGCTGGCATTATATCCTGTATAAAGATTCAGATAATACGCTCCGGAAACAAGAAGCGCAGCAATCGCACGATACCTTACGGATCTATCTTTAAAATGCGGATCTACAATGTTGGTAAAAAGCAACTCTCCGATTTCTTCTCTTTCGTCGGCAATTTTTTTCAAAATAGGTTTATTTTCAGAAAGTCCCCAAAGGATAATCTTCTGAAGCTCCTTATTTTTCTTAATATGCTCAAACTGATTGAGGATCGCTACTTTAGAAAGTTCTTTACCTCCATCGGAGAAATCAACGTGGATATTATCCTGGTTCATTTTACTCCAATAATCCTGAGACTTGATATACTCATCTATGAGTTTCTCGGTACTCCCGAAATACTCATAGATAAGCTTTTTATCAAACCCAGCTACAGCAGCTATCTTACTTACCTTCAGACCTGAGTAGCCTTTTGTTCTTAAAATTTTTCCAACTGCGGCAAGCAGTTTTTGTTTTGTTTTTTCTTTATCCCTTATTGGGCCTTGTACAACTTTTCTAGGCATGTTGTTATTATTTTTTTGCAATATGCAATTTTTTATCGATATCCTCAAACGCGTTGAGTGTTTTATCAAGATGTTCCCTCTCGTGAGTGGCCATAATACTCATCCTGATACGTGCATCTTTTCTCGCTACTGCGGGATATATTATCGGGTTTGTGTAGATCCCTCTTTCAATTAGTAGCTTTCCGACGTCACCTGTTACATGCGGATCTCCAATTTTTACAGGAATGACTGCTGAACATGTCGTTCCTGTTTCCAACCCGAGGTCATTCAACCCTTTTTTGAAGTAGTTGATATTCTCCCACAGTTTTGCACGCCACTGCGGTTCTTCATCTATCAGCTCAATGGCTTTTACAATTCCCATTGACGACGGAGGCATTGTTGCAGAAAAAATCTGCTGACGAGACTGAAACCTTATAAAAGTCGCCAGCTTCTCATTCGTAATGACATATCCTCCCAAACTACCGAAAGTTTTACTGAACGTTCCGGTAATAATATATATTTTATCCAATAGACCCGTATCTTCTATCGTTCCTCTTCCTGTTTTGCCTAAAATCCCTACTCCATGTACATCATCAATCATCAGGTAGGCATTGTATTTTTTAACTAATTTATAAATTTCTTCGATAGGTGCAGTATCTCCATCCTGAGAATATACTCCATCGATCACTACAAGCTTGGTACGATACATATTTTCAGAAGTTTTCAGAATATTTTCCAAAGCTTCCAGATTGTTGTGAGGGAATGTTTTTCTGTTGGTAAGAATACATCCTTCATATACACTTGCATGCACCGCCATATCAATAATTGCAATATCTTCTTTCTGAAGCAGGATCTGCAGAGTAGCACTATTGGCGGTATATCCTGTAGTGAAAATCACCGCTTCGTTCTGAGATCTACCAAAAAAAGAAGCTATTTTGGCTTCTAATTCGTTGTGGTACAGATAATATCCACCAATAAGCGGAGTGGCTGCCGTCCCTGTTCCATATTTTTCGATACCTTCTATCGCTGCCTGCTTTACCTTTGGGTGCTGAGTAAACCCTAAATAATCGCTGGTAACAAAACTAATGTATTCCTTTGTTGCATTTTCCGTGCCAACATTCATTACCGAGCTGCATCCTGTATTATTTCTTAGTCTGTACCGGTGTCCGTTTGACTGCATATAATCCAGAAAATCGTAATAAATTTCTGCACGTTGCATCATATCATATCCGGGGATATTCTCGAAGTCTTTAAAAGTTGCTGTTGAAAAGTTAATGTCCATCCTTATATTGTTAGCTGTTAATATAACAAATATAGAACTATTTTAAAAAAAATTCTACGTATTTACTAGTAAAATTTATTATGTGTGAAATATTTTTATTAAAAAGTCTTAAATGTGGGATATATTCACAATATACTCCCCTATTTTTAATTAAAAAAATAAAGGCATTTATTCACCCAATTAATTATAAATTAAATGGTTAATTAACAAATTAAATCGTCTAACTCAATAAAAAGTGAACTATTTAAAAATAAATAAATGAAAAAAATGATGTATTAATCTTATCTGAAAAGCAGGTTTTTAAGTCATTTTTAATCCGATTTAAATTTGAGTTATTAAAAAATAATTCACAAAATCGACATTATTTTACCTGCAGACTTTCACTGAAAGCCATAATTGAGTTTTTTACTTTCAATTTTTCAAGAATATTTTGGCGGTGTCGGTTTACTGTATTGATGCTTATGGAAAGAAAATCAGCAATTTCTTTACTCGTAAAACCTTCTCCTACGAACTTCAAAACTTCCAGTTCTCTTGGCGAAAGAATTTTTTTATAGACAAGCTTATCTTCCACCACTACCTCTCCTTTTGTAGAGTTGATAATCAGAAATTCAGACGGTAATTGTGGTGACTGATCCAAAGCAAAATTGTACAGGCAAAGCGCAAATCTCAATTTCAGATTGTAAGGTGAGTAAAAATAAAACATCCGGTGCTGAACAAACTTGTATGCTTCATCTTTATCTTTCATGCGTATCCTCGACAAAACACTGTAGTCGGGCCTCTCATTGCTCTTCATTGATTTTAATAATTTAAAGAAACGTAACTCATGGATATATTTCTTTATTTTGTCGTCGGGATGAATTTTCTTCAGAATTTCTTCTTCCCATATGGAATCAATTACGGCAGGATTTTCCTGAAAGCTTATTCCCAATTCTATGCTTGTTTTTGAGGAATACACCCAGCTTTTGTTAAGCTGCATATCACTCAGCACGGCTATAGAATTTTCCGTTTGAGAGTAAGTGAAGGCAATAGCTTTGTACATTTCAATATCCAGCAAACAGTCTTTGTTTTGTCCGGAATTCTTTTGAAGCAGGGTTTTGTTCAGTGTTTCTACGATTTCCATAAAATGGTTATTTATCAGTATTGATGAAACTCTCTTTTAATTTTACATTTGCTAAAATAATAATTTACATTCAGTTGTACATCAAAATAAACGATGAGTAGAATATTTTTAAGTCTTTTTGCATTAATTATTTTTAATAAAAATTTTGGACAGACGCTGGAGAAAATGTCGTGGTTCAATGAGCCGGAAAAATGGGAAATTAAAAACAACAAATTAACCATGTTTGTCACCCCGCAAAGTGATTACTGGAGGATTTCACATTATGGTTTTACGGTTGATGATGCTCCTTTTTTGTATACAACGTAC
>CBFGVN010000164.1:0-7280 GCA_965651845.1 uncultured Chryseobacterium sp.
GAATACTCAATAATGGCAATACGATTCTCTCACGGATTTTCACCGATTTTCTGGAAAGTGGGTCTTCTTCCTGAAGCATTTTAAAGCCAGTCAGTTCCAGCATAATATTTTTGGAGAGATTGTATTCGTCGAACAGAATATTCCAGAAAGCACCGAACTTCGGGTTGTTTTTAATGTAATAAGTTAATGGGAAATAGGTCTTATTCATACTCATCATTGAATTTAAAACCAATGTTTTAAAGAAATCCGAACCTTTATACAAATCCCTCACCTCCTCGAATCTTCCCTTCTCTTTCATCTGCTGCATCGCAAAACCGAAGCCGAAAAATCCCGGAACGTTCTGCTTCAGCTGTGACCAGGAACCCACAAACGGAATCGCTCTTAAATCTTCAAATTTAAGTTCATTTCCATTGCCTCTTTTCGACGGGCGGCTTCCGATATTGGTTTTTCCGTAATATTCCAACGTACTCATTTCCTGAAGATACGGCACAAACATCGGATGAGCCTTTAAATCCGAATATTTCTGATAACTTATATCCGCTAATTCTATGATTAAAGCTCTTTCTTTTTCCGTTAAATCTTTCTTGGAATTTTTAAAGACATCATTCTCCACTCCGGCTGTCAAAAGCTGTTCGAAGTTATATTTAGCCTGTTCTCTATTTCCAAAAATACTCGTAATGGTTTGTCCCTGGATCGTTAATTCAATTTTATTATTCGCGATCGTTTTTCCTTGTGAAGCATAGAAATCGTGGGTTTTCCCGCCACCTCTTGCGGGTGGTCCGCCCCGGCCATCAAAGAAAATAACTTTAATTCCGTTTTGCTCGGAAAGTTTGGTTAAAACTTCTTTGGCTTTATAAATCTCCCAGTTTGCTTTCAGATAACCGCCGTCTTTTGTTCCGTCTGAGAAGCCGAGCATAATCGTCTGCTGATTTCCCCTTCTTTCCAAATGCTTCTTGTAAATCGGATTCCGGTACAATTCACTCATCACATTTTCGGCATTGGCAAGACCTTCCATCGTTTCAAAAAGCGGAACAATATCCATCTTGATTTCCTCATCCTGATAACCGCAGATTTTGAAAAACGCATATACATTCATCACATCTTTTACCGCATCAGAATTAGAAATAATATAGCGGTTCATTCCTCTCAAGCCGTTCAGCTGCTGAATTTCTGAGACTTGGGAAACTGTGAGTAAAGTATCTTTTACCATATCTTCAAAATCATCAGGATTTACTTTTTCTGATTTTTGAATTAATTGATTAAACTTATCCTCAAAAGATGCTTCAGCATTTCCATTCAATTGAGCAAAAACCGTATCGATCACCTGCTGATGAATCCTGCTGTCCTGGCGAACATCCAGTGTTGCAAAATGAGTCCCAAAAATCTTTACACGATCTTTGAAATTCACCAGCAGATCAAGGAATAGCGAATTATGTTGTTCTACCAAAATCTTTTCCGCTTCATCCAGTCTTTTAATAATATCTTCCGCTGTTATTTTCTCATTCCTGAAAATCGCTGAATACAATTCATTACTCAGCTTTGTAAGGACTTCTGATACTCCTCTGAAGCTTAATCTTCTTCGTACAGATTTAAGATGATTGTAGTAGGCTTTCAAAATTGCAGAATGAAGTTCTTCCGCTACCCTTTTCGTAACATCTGCCGTCACAAAAGGATTCCCGTCACGGTCACCTCCCGGCCAGAAGCCAAGCTGGATCAAATCTTCATGCAAATGAAAATGATCGTTCCCGAACATTGATTTTATTTTGGTAAAAAGTTCGCCGATTGTATCAAAATACACATATCTAAGATAATAAATGATGCTCATCGCTTCATCAATCGGGGTTGGCTTTTCTTTGTTCACAAAAGGAGTTTTTCCCAACTGTTGCAACAACATATCGATATTTGTGATAGAATCTGTTGTAATTGCATTTCTTAAATCATGGAGGATTCTCTGCACGGAATTCGGGTAAAACTGCGTCGGGTGAGCCGTAAAAACAATCTTCACCGCAAAATCTTTCAGCTTTTCACGGATTTTTTCCAATTTATGATCCTGTAATGAACGTTCGAACATATTGGTGACCGTTCCGTTATCACTTTCGGAGTGAAGGCTCGGAAAAGCGGCATCTTCAATACTATCAAACAGAACAACCTGTCTTTCAATATATTGTATGATTTTAAAAAGCAGTTCGAGTTTCTGCTCTTCGGTCTGTAAACCGGTATGATTTTTAAAGAATTCTTCAACGACTTCCTCGGGTGTTTTTCCGGCTTCGTAGCCGATCTTGCTTTCTTCGCAAAGAAACGGAAGCAGCATCCCGATATTCGTCATTTTATCATAAGGCAGGCTCATAAACAATGAATTGTAGATCTGGAACTTGTTTTCCACGATCTGCCTGAATTTTTCTGCGCGTTGGTCGTGTATCATATAACAAATGTAGGGGATTTTGGATTTAACAGAAATTAATTTTTATTTTTCTTATAAATTTTATTCACTTTTTATAATGTTATAATAAATTTATAATTTTGAATCTAACACTTTAATAATAATTTTACAAACCACAGAAATTAATCCCATGAAAAAAACATTCCTATTCCTAATAATAACTCTCCTTTTCATCTCCTGTGAAAAAGACTGCTACAACGCACCACAACCCATTGTTTTTGAGTTCGTAAATTCCAATGATGAAAATCTTATTGCCAATGGAACTCTTACTACCTATTCTGTAAAAGAAAATCAAACTAACATACAGCTTACCAAAACATCGGACAATATGGTTATTTTAGAGAACGTAGGCGCCTATAACGGGACAAAAAAATATACATTCTATTCTAATCTTAAAGTTTTTGATTTTACAATCCAGTCATCTGAGTTTAAAGGAGGTTGTGATGGCTTCCAAATCAATAAATTAACATTTACAGGCGTAGGCATAAACGTAACGGACGAAAAAGGATATTATAAAATTATCTTTGAATAAACCCCGACTTTGCTAAATTTGCAAAAACAGCAGCATGAAATTATTATTTCCGATTTTCTTGTTATTATCCGGTTTAGTTTTCGGCCAGAAAGCTATTCCTTCTGATTTCAAAAAAATCCCGGAAATACTTGATAATACCGAACTGCTCTACCCTTTCATCGTTCCCGACAAGAAATATGATTATTGGTCGGTTCTCCGAAACAATCCCGATCCTGATAAAGCGATCATTTATGAAAGTCAGGCGCCGGATTTTATGACCATCAATGATCCCGCTCCGGAAAAAGGATTCTTTCAAAAATGTTTGGGAGAAGATTGTTTTTCATACCTTATTGCCTGTGAAAACAGCCGTTCAAAATATTTCTCGACCGAACAGCAATTGAGAGATTTCATAGGAACCGTTGATAATCTTCCGGAAGCGATTTTAATCGCCAATACTTATGGCTACACCGTCGACACACCCAATCCGCCGGGCAGTTCATACAAAATTGAAGACAGACATATTTCGCTGTATCTTTCAAAAGCTAAAAATTGTCCACCCACCAAAGAATCTTTTCTCATCAAAATCAATAGAAAAACCGGAAAAATAGAAGCCAAAAGCAACGGAGTTTATTTTAAAAACGAAGAGTGCATTACTCAGTAAAGCTTGAAGATGGGTGATAGAAGCGGGAAGTTACTACTAACTACATCATTTTTAGAACGCCTTCAATAACTTCCAACCTCCAGCTCCCAGCTTCCAACCAAACTATATATTAATCGCCCCTTGTCCCGAAGCAATTAAATACGCATCTTTCAACGTTTCGGAATATGTCGGGTGTGCGTAAGAAATCCTAAACATATCTTCTGCTGTGATCTCATATTCCTGAGCGATAACGCCTTGTGCAATCAGGTCTGCAGCTCTTGCTCCGATTACATGAACGCCTAGAACTTCGCCATATTTCGGATCCACCAAAACTTTCGCAAAACCATCCATATCCATCGAAGCTCTTGCTCTCGCACTCGCTGAAAACGGGAATTTCCCAACATTATAAGGAATATTATTTTTCTTTAAATATTCCTCCGAATAGCCTACAGAAGCCACTTCCGGCCAAGTATATACCACGCCGGGAATTCTGTCGTAATGAATATGATGCTTTTGTCCGTTGATTGTTTCTGCTACTAAAACACCTTCTTCCTCTGCTTTGTGAGCCAGCATTGCACCGCCAATTACATCACCGATTGCATAAATATTGGAAACCGCCGTCTGATTATTTTCATATACTTTAATGAAGCCTCTTTCATCCACTTCAACACCTGTATTTTCTAAGCCTAAGCCTTTGGTGAAAGCTTTTCTTCCGACTGCAACCAAAACATATTCCGCTTCCAGTTCGTTTTCCGTCCCGTCTTTATCTTTAAATAAAACTTTTGCAGATGATCCTAAATTTTCTGCTTTGTAAACACCTTGATTCAAACGGATATCAATTCCTTCTTTTTTAAGAATTTTTTGAAGGTTTTTTCCTAATTCATGATCCATTGTTGAGATCAGATTATCAGCATATTCCAGAATGGTGACCTGAGTTCCGATACGGTTGAAAATAGACGCCATTTCCACCCCGATTACTCCTCCTCCAATGATGACCATTGATTTTGGCTGCTCTTTTAAGGATAATGCTTCCGTTGAAGTGATAATTCTTTGCTTATCGATTTCAACTCCGGGAATTGTAGATGGTTTTGAGCCTGTTGCAATGATATAATATTTTGCAGTGACGTCGATGGTTTCATTTTCATTCACTACTTTTATGGCTGAATTATTAACAAAGCCTGCTGTTCCTCTCAGGCGTGTGATTTTATTTTTATTCATTAAAAAATCAAGGCCGGCTGTATTTTTTGAGACCACTTCAGCTTTTCTTTTGTACATCTGCTGGAAATCAAGCTCGATTTGATTTAATTTAATTCCGTGTTCATTAAATTTATGCTGAGCTTCCGAAAAGTGATGAGTGCTGTCCAGCAACGCTTTTGTGGGAATACAGCCAACATTCGTACAGGTTCCGCCCAATGTATCATATTTTTCGATAATAGCTGTTTTGTAGCCCAATTGTGCCGCTCTGATGGCAGCAACATATCCGCCAGGTCCGGAGCCGATTACGGCAATATCATAATTTTCCATTTGATTTATTCAGTTTTTATGATTAAATTTACTTTTAATTTGCAAGTAAAATTAAAACAAAAACTTTTATTTTACAAGCAATATTTTAGATATTGATAACATGAATAAAAAGAGATCAGACTGCCCAATAAGCTGCTCCCTGGAAATGTGGGGCGACAAATGGTCGTTGTTGATTATCCGTGATCTGATGATGAAAAAAGAATGTACTTACGGAGATTTTCTGAAATCCGGAGAGAAAATTGCAACCAATATTCTGGCTTCCCGAGTGCAAAATTTACAGGAAAACGGAATTATCGCGAAAAAAAATCATCCTGATAACAAGCTGAAAATTTTATATCATTTAACGGAAAAGGGGATCGATTTAGTGCCTTTAATTGTTGAAATTAATCTTTGGGGCGATAAATATCTGACAATTCCTGAGGATAGAAAGAAGTTGATTGAGGATATTAAAAAGGATAAGGAGAAGTTTATTAAAAGAGCGAAGGCTTATCTTTCGAATTGATACCGCACTGTCATTCTGATTATAAACTGAAAGTTTACGAACGTAGTTCAGAAAGCGGAGTGAAGAATCTGGTTTGTGTGTATAGAGATTCTTCCTTCGTCAGAATGACAAAATGAAAGGCTAATATAAATCGTTGAGATTGCTTCGTCGGTTCTAAGCTACGTTCGCAATGACGCGATAGTTTCCATAAAAATCAATCATCATAATTTTAAAACTTCTTTAACTCAATTTTCGTGGCGCAATGTGTAAATTTGGGTTAAAATAAATTTAAAACAATGCTTAATTTCGAGTTTAAAAATCCAACAAAAATACTTTTCGGGAAAGGTGAAATTGCAAAGATTTCAAAAGAAATTCCTAAAGATGCCAAAGTTTTAATGATTTACGGCGGCGGAAGCATCAAAAATAATGGTGTTTACGATCAGGTAAAGGAAGCTTTAAAAGACCATGAAGTTTATGAATTTGGCGGTGTTCCCGCCAATCCGGAATATGAAGTTCTGATCAACGCTTTAAGCTTTATCAAAGAAAAAGGAATCACTTTCCTTCTGGCTGTCGGCGGCGGTTCTGTAATCGACGGAACAAAATTCCTTTCTGCAGCGGCAAATTACAGTGGAGAGCCTTGGGAAATCCTTACAAAGCCAGTAAGAACTTTTGAAGGAGAAGGAATGCCTTTCGGAAGCGTTTTAACGTTACCTGCAACGGGTTCCGAAATGAATTCAGGATACGTAATTTCAAGAAGAGAAACCAACGAAAAGCTTTCTACAGGAGGTCCCGGACTTTTCCCACAGTTCTCGGTTTTGGATCCGGAAGTCGTAAGATCAATTCCGCAAAGACAAATTGTAAACGGAATTACGGATGCTTATACGCATGTTTTGGAACAATACATGACGGCACCTTCTTCCGCGGATTTACAGGAAAGAATCGCTGAAAGCATTTTAATAAGTTTACAGGAAACTGCACCAAAAGTGTTGGCAGATGAATTCGATTATAATGCGGCAGGAAATTTCATGTGGTGCTGTACAATGGCGCTGAACGGATTAATTCAGAAAGGAGTCATCACAGACTGGGCGGTTCATGCAATGGGGCACGAATTAACGGCTTATTTCGGAATTGATCATGCAAGAACGTTGGCCATTATCGCACCTTCGCATTACCGTTATAATTTTGAATCTAAAAAAGGAAAATTAGCACAGTATGCAGAAAGAGTCTGGGGAATAAAAGAAGGAAGTGTTGAAGAAAAAGCTGAACTGGGAATTAAAAAGCTGGAAGAATTTTTCCAAAGCCTTCATATTCAGACCAAACTTTCAGAATATACGAAAGACTTCAACGGAACAGCTGAAAGAGTGGAAAAAGCCTTTACAGAAAGGAATTGGCTGGGTCTTGGAGAGTACAAGAAACTGACTCCGCAGGATGCTTATAAAATCGTGGAGATGAGCTATTAATAAGGCTGGAAGCATAATGCTGGATGATGGAAGTTTATTTTCTTAGTGTTAAAAAAATATATGTATTAATAGTAAACTTCCTGCATCCATCTCCCAGCCTCCGTCCAAAATTATCTTTTCTACAACCAATCATTCAAAAAACCTTAAATTCATTATTAATAATTCAAATTTAATTATATTTTAGCATATTCTTAAATTTGTGAAAATGAAAAAACAGTTACTTC
>CBFGVN010000165.1:0-7274 GCA_965651845.1 uncultured Chryseobacterium sp.
AAATTTTATACGCTGCTTTATCAGAAACTTTAGTTACATTCAAGATATCTGAAACTGGGTTTGGATATAGTTGAATTGCATTTTCTGGAGTATTAAGATCATTTGTAGCCAATGCAGTAGGTGTAATCATCACATTATAATCTTCCACTTCACCATACGTATAAGATGTACAAGCTGTAGGTACAGTATTATATCGTAATGCCACTCTCATTTTAAGAATTTTATTCTGTACTGCTGTTACAGGAACTGTGAATGTTGCATTTACTGTTGGTGTTGTGCTTGCTGCAGAATTCAATACCATTTCAGCTGTATCAAAAGTTCCGTTTCTATCAAAATCGATCCACACTCTTACTCCTTCCGGATAAATATCAGCCGGCCATGTTTTAGTTACAGAAATATTATTCGTAGTAGACCCGCTTACAAGATTGATAAGTTTTGAAGGATCCGGTCCGTAATCTGTATAGGTACTAGCGCCTGAAGTATTATTAACATTTGCTAATGTAACATTAGAAATATACTCTTCGGAAGGGTCTGCAGATGACAATGTACAATAAGTAACAGACGACAGTGTAATAAACTGGCTGTTTGCAGAATAAGCTCCAGGAGTTCCTGAACAAACTGCCGCAACCTGAACGTCATACTTAACTCCTTCTTCCAAAGTATTTAATGTAACTGTATTTGTAGTTGAAGTTGTTTGCTGCCAAGCTGTTTCCGTAGATTTTTTATATCTGATCAGATAAGTAGCACTTAAAACCGTATTCCAGTTTACGACTGCTGATGAAGATGTGATGTTTGTAAATGTTACGTTTGTAGGAGCAGTCCCGTTACAAGGAGCAGCGGCTGTTACCAAAACTGATTTTACGGCGTAGAAAACATTCCCGATCGCCGAAATTCTTAGTTTAATATTTTGGCCGTTCAAAGCAGCCGGGAAAGTAAAGCTTTCTGATCCGTCGTTTGGAGTAGAGGCAGAAAGTACTGTCCAGGTTGTTCCGTTGTCTGTAGTATAATCGATTTTAACATTAACAACGTTATAAGGAGCAGCGGCTGTATTTGCTACATCCCACACTACAGTTGATGACGTATTATGATACACTTGAGAAGTGTTAACTTTGAATGGTCCGTCATTACCAACTGTGATTGTTACAATATCACTTTGTGTCTGCTGAGAAGTCGCAACAGGATTGTTGTCTCTTACTGTTAATACAAAGTTTGTCGGTCTTGCTACATTCGATACGGTTTCCCAATCTGCTGGAACCGTAAGGTTACCTGCTAAAACTGATGATAATTTAGGAAAATATCTTGTGTTACCAGTTGCCGTAGGAGTCCATGATCTGAATAATGCTCCTGTTGTATTATTCCCTGTAACGGTTGTTACCGGAGAAGAAGCACTGTCGAACTGCTCCCAGGTATATGTCATTGGGTCATTTTCAGCATCCGTGGCCGTCCCAGTTAAAACAAAAGCTGTTCCCTTTGGAATCGTATAATCTGTAAGCGCTCCGATTACCGGAGGATTGTTTGTGATATTGGTTTCTACATCACAGGTTGTTGTTGAAAGATTATCTTCAACCTGTACAATACTTGCCACATGGAAATATGCATCTGAATGCATCTGAACGTTTGCTCCCGGAACAATACCTGCATAACCCATGATAGTAGATCCGGAACCTGGTTCCATATTTACACCTGTACCTTCAATACCGTGTGAGAATGTGTGATTAGCTCCTAACTGGTGACCCATTTCGTGAGCTACATAATCGATATCGAAATTATCTCCTTCTGGAATCCCGTCTGCAGGAGAAGTATATCCGGAACCTTTACCTTCCGGTTCCGCTGATGTAGGATCTGTACATACACAACCGATACATCCTGCATTACCACCACCTCCGGAAGCTCCGAATAAGTGGCCGATGTCGTAATTAGCATTGCCTACGTTGGTAGTTAATGTATTTTGAAGTTCTAAATTCCATGCACCTGCTGCACCTGTTGCTGCTGGAGAATAAGGGTCAGTAGCTGCGTTGGTATAGATTACCCCCGGAAAGCTCTGCACATTCAAATGTAAAGCAAAGTCTTTTTCGAAAACACCGTTTACCCTGGTCATAGTAGCATTAATGGCAGCAAGTGCCCCCGCTACGGTTCCTCCGTGAAACTGCGTATACTCACCTGTTACAGACATTGCCAATCTCATGGTTCTGTATTTCTGATCAGAATTTTTGGCAAAATTTGTAGGCTGATTGGTAAAAGATTTACCTTTTGAATATAAAGCATCCAACTGCTGTTTAGACAATGCGCTTTCATTCATGCTGCAAAGAAAACCTCCCGGTACTTTATTCGTTTTCGGATGTACTCCGTAAACTGTTTTATCAGAATTGGCTGGTTCAATAAATTCATATTCACCTCCTTTGATGATCATGGATTGAAAATCATTAGGTGCAACCGAGAATCTTACATATTTTGAAGGATCATCAATTCCCACGCCTACATACGAACCCAGCTGATACTGCTCAGCCAGATCTTTTGCCATAACAGGTAAACTGTATACCGCAAATTTTTCAACTTTACCATCCATTGTCGGCAAAGAAATTTCAACTGCTTTGGCACCTTTTCCGGTCTCCTGAGCATTGGCCAATTGAGATCTTAGTGCTGAAATATCCAATGAATAATAGGCTTTAATATTAGCCTCTTTTCTTAATTTCTCTCCTTTAAATGCCGTTGGCGACCATTGTGCACTTACTGCACCCAACATACAAAGAGAAAAGAAAGAAGTAAAAAATTTCTTCATAGCTTTTCAATTATGTTTATTATTCAAATATAATTATTTTAACTAATCAAATATTAATTTTAAACCTTAATTAACAAAAAAATGTTTTTTATTCACCATCCTGTATAATAAAAACAAAAAATCCTCATGCGAACATGAGGATTCATTACTATTTAAAAAATTACG
This sequence comes from uncultured Chryseobacterium sp., assembly GCA_965651845.1. Classification (GTDB taxonomy): domain Bacteria; phylum Bacteroidota; class Bacteroidia; order Flavobacteriales; family Weeksellaceae; genus Chryseobacterium. The sequence goes on from CBFGVN010000165.1 coordinate 2,945, forward strand.
TTATTTTTTGATAAACTTAGACTTAAACAAATCTTTTCCTTTATCTTCAATCGTAATTACATAACCTCCTTTTATTAAGCCTGAAACATTAATTTTTCCACCATTAATATTTCCGCTTTCAACCAATTGACCTGCTGCGCTGTAAATTTTATACGCTGCTTTATCAGAAACTTTAGTTACATTCAAGATATCTGAAACCGGGTTTGGATATAGTTGGATGTCATTTTTAGGACCATTCAGATCATTTGTTGCCAATACATCAGAGATCATTACATTATAATCTTCAACTTCGCCATAAGAGAAAGTACCACATGCAGGTGGCGACGAGGAATCACTCATTACCACTCTCATTCTTAATGCTTTATTTAGAACAGCTGTAGAAGGAACTGCAAACGTAGCAGTAACCGGAGTAGTTTTACTTAATGGAGAATCCATTACTAATTCAGAAGCTTCAAAAGTTCCGTTTCTATTAAAATCTATCCATACTCTTACCGCTTCATTGTATAGAGTACTCACCCATGATTTAGAAACAGATATTACATTGTTTGTTGAATTGTTTACTAAATTCACAACTTTAGTAGGATCTGTTGTATAGTTTGTATAAGTACTTGCCATGGAATTATTATTAACATTTGCCAACGTTACATTTGAAATATATTCATAATTCGAATCTTCAGATTCTAATGTACAATAAGTAATACCTGCTGTAGTAAAGTTTACCGATGCCGAGTAAGCTCCAGGAGTTCCTGAGCAAACAGCAGCTACCTGCACTTCATAGGCTGTGCTATCATCAAGTCCTGAAATTGTTACATCTGCTGATGTTGAAGTAGTTTGCTGCCAAGTTGTAGCAGATGTCTTTTTATAACGGATAATATAAGTAGCTCCAGAAACAGGCACCCAACTAACATACACAGAATTTGATGTAATATTACTTGTAGTAACCGCTGTCGGCGCAGATCCGTCACAAGCTTGAAAAGTAGTAACATTTACAGGAGCAACTGCATAAAATATATTCCCTATAGAAGAAACTCTCAACTTTATGGTTTGCCCGTTCATAGATGATGGGAAAGTAAAGTTTTCTGATCCGTCGTTTGGAGTAGAGGCAGAAAGTACTGTCCAGGTTGTTCCGTTGTCTGTAGTATAATCTATTTTTACGTTAGCCACATTATACGGAGCAGCAGCCGTATTTGCCACAGCCCACTGAATAGGCGTTGGTGTATTAATATTAGCATATTGTGTTGTTACTTTAAATGGTCCATCGTTTCCTACTGTTACCGTCACAAGATCACTTTGTGTCTGCTGAGCAGTAGCAACTGGATTATTATCCCTTACTGTCAATACAAAGTCAGTTTCTCTTGCTACATTAGATACTGTTTCCCAATCTGCTGGAACCGTAAGGTTACCGGCTAATACTGATGATAATTTAGGGAAATATCTTGTATTACCCGTTGCTGACGGATTCCATGATCTGAATAATGGACCTGTTGTATTGTTTCCTGTCACTGTTGTTACCGGAGAGGTAGCACTGTCGGACTGCTCCCAGGTATATGTCATTGGGTCGTTTTCGGCATCCGTGGCCGTCCCTGTTAAAACAAAAGCTGTTCCGTTTGGAATCGTATAATCAGGAAGAGGAGCAATTACCGGAGGATTATTTGTAATATTAGTTTCTATATCACAAGTTTTACTATTTAAATTAGTCTGAACCTGTTCGATACTTGCCACATGGAAATATGGATCGGAGTTCATCTGAACATTTGCCCCGGGTACAATACCCGCATATCCCATGATTGTAGATCCTGAGCCAGGTTCCATATTTACGCCTGTGCCTTCAATTGCAAACGCGAATGTATGATTAGCTCCTAGCTGATGACCCATTTCGTGAGCAACAAAATCAATATCAAAGGCATCTCCTTGAGGATTTGCAGTTTGGGTAAATGCAGAACCTTTACCTTGCGGTACTGTAGTTGTAGGAGCTATACATACACAACCAATACAGCCGGCATTACCATTATTTCCTGCAGCATTAAAAACATGCCCAATATCATAATTAGCGTCTCCGACATTAGCAGTAAGAGTTTGCTGTAACTGTAAGTTCAAATCATTTGTATATGGATCGGTTGCAGGATCAGTATAAATTATCCCTGGATAATTTTGTACATTTAAATGCAACGCAAGATCCTTTTCAAAGACACCATTTACTCGGGTCATTGTAGCATTAATGGCTGCAAGTGCTCCTGCCACCGTTCCTCCAAAAAACTGTGTATATTCTCCTGTTACAGACATTGCTAATCTCATCGTTCTGTATTTCTTATCAGAAGATTTTGCAAAGTTTGTTGCTTGGTTGCTGAATGTTTTTCCCATGTCCAAAAGCTTCTTTATTTCTTCTTTGGACTTTTTGCTTTCACTGGTAGAACATGTAAAACCACCATTGCCTTTCTCCGTTTTAGGATGTACTCCATACGTTGTTTTGCCGGCATCTACAGGATTTATAAATTCATACTCCCCATTTTTGATAATCATAGACTGGAAGTCATTCGGAGCGACAGAAAATCTCACATATTTCGAAGGATCATTAATCCCTACTCCTACATACGAACCCAATTGATATTGATCCGCCAATGCTTTGTCTAATACAGGAAAGCTGTAAACTGCAAACTTTTCAATTTTACCATCTAATGTAGGTAAAGAAATTTCCACAGGTTTTGCATTCTTACCCGTTTCTTGAGCATCTTTAAGCTGTGTTCTGATTTTATCCAAATCCAGCTTATAATAACTTCTTACATTAGAAGCTTTGTCTTTTCCTCCAGTAAATGTAGTGGGGGCCCATTGCGCAAATAGACTTCCTCCTAAGAAACTGCAGAATAATGTTGTAATAAGTTTTTTCATTTAAAGGTATTTTCACTGCCAAATATATACCTTTATACCCTTCATTGCCAGTCAATATTCAATACAGCGTATATTATAATACAAATAATTTAATAAAGATATTTTTTTCAATCAACAGTGAATATTGTTGTTTATTTTTTAAATATCACAACTACAAAAAAAGCCCTGAGTAGCTTTACTCAGGGCTTTAATTTATTATAATTAAAGTATTTTTATTTCTTAATGAACTTAATGCTTTCCGAAATATTATTATCTTTAATTGTAATGATATACGTTCCTTTAACTAAATCAGCCACTCTCACCTGATTATTATCAATTGTTCCTCCTTTTACAAGCTGGCCAACTGCATTATGGATTTCAAATTTGGCTTTGTTTGATACTTTAGTAATGTTTAACACATCATTCGCCGGATTTGGATAAAGCCCGAAAGTTTCTTTTTTCCCTACTTCATTAGTAGCTAGTACCTGAGCTTTCAAAGTTCTGCTTTGTGTAGAGCTAAAGTGAGATCCTGTAAGTAAAACAGCTCCGGATTGAGATTTAATATTATAATATCCTCCGTACGGATAAAGTCCGTCTCCGTAAGAGTCATTGATTGTAAAGGTATAGCATTCGTTCGGATTCAAAGTCCAGTTAAATGTCTTTAAAGCTGGTAAAGTTGGGAATGCAATGTCTGTGTAAGGTCCACCGCTTTCAACTGTTACTCCTGCACTGTTTTTCAATGACCAAGTCGTTTCAGTTCCGTATGAATCCAATTGAAGATTGAATACAACGTTGGTATCTACTCTTGTTGGAGCTCCTAAATAATTAACTGAAATATTACTGTTTGAAGCTCTTTGATCTGCTCCACCGTTAGCTGAAGTTACATTAATATTCATATAACCTCCTAACGAACCAGCAGCCATTGGCAACGTTACAATCGCAAATTTATCCTGAGCCAGGTTTCCTGACCAGTTGTAAGTTTGTGTGCTTCCGTTTACAGAATATGTAATCACAGCTGAAGTCAACGGGCTTGTCCCTCTGTTGTAAAGAGAAACTTTTACGTTTTGAGCTGTTGTTGTTGAACAACCAATTGTGGTGCAATCTCTTTCCAATTTTACTTCAGCATCGTTTGCAAATAATGCAATTGGCATATCTGCAGTTGAAGTTTTAAGCTCAAGTCTTCTAGGAGAATTGTTCATTACAGCCGTAATTCTATCTTTCTGATTAACTGTAAAAATATTCATACAAGTATCGTTTGTATAGTCCATATAATTTTGAACCATTTCGAAAACCGAAGCATTATCGCAGCTTGCAATACTTGGATTACAGTTATAATTAGCCGTATGAGCCGTTGGTGTATCCGCACAGTAATCTGTACCACAACTAGCATCTCCCCAAATATGTCTTAATCCCAGGAAGTGCCCTACTTCGTGAGTCATTGTTCTTCCCTTATCATATGGAGCTG
>CBFGVN010000166.1:0-7219 GCA_965651845.1 uncultured Chryseobacterium sp.
TGAACGATGTATCCGCTGATTGGAGCTACCACACTGTAAATGTTCCCTTTCTTTACATTGTAAACCGTACTCACCGCACTTGCTCTCTGCATTTGGTCCTGCGCTTTTTGAAGTTGACTTTTGGCTTCCAATACATCTCTTTCGGTGTTCAGCTTTCCTTCATACATTTCTTTGGCTACACGAAGGTTGTTTTGCGCAACAACCAAATCCGTTTTTGCATCGCTTACGTCTTTCTGAACTTCCGCCAACTCCGTACTTCTGATGGTCGCCAAGACCTGTCCTTTCGTCACATGATCTCCTAATTCCACATTGACGCTTAACACATTTCCCCCAACCAACGGATAAACATCGATATAACTGTTTTTATCTGCCGATATTTTCCCGTAAAAATTATAATCGTCTTCTATATATTTTTTTTCAACTTTCGCTAAAGAAATAGACTGAAGCATGGTATTGCTCAGTTCAAAACCTTTTTTTGCCTGTGGCTTCGTCTCTTCTTCCTTTTTCGAACAGGAAAGAACCGATAAGGTTATCATTATAGGAATTAAATATTTTTTCATGTTTAATAGAAGATTTTCGTTTGTACTAGTTGATTCAACTGCTCTGCCGATTGAATGATTTCGTTTTTTATGTCATAAATCTGAAGCGCAGTCTGCCTGTAGCTGTCCATAAAGTCTGTAAATTCGATAAGACTGATGTTTCCTTTTCTGAAATTGCTCAGCATTCCATTATAGACGAGATCCATATTATTGAGGTCTGCTGATTTTATTTCCGCCAGTTGATCGTATTGCGTTTTCCAGGTTTTATAAGCGGCCTGAACTTTAGTTTCAAGATTTAATTTCTGGAAATCTGCGTTTTTCTGATTTTGCTGAATGGCATAATTTGCTTTTTCGACATTTCCCTGGTTTGATTTCCACAAAGGCAGCGGAATTCCGATCATCAGGTTTACTTCATTTTTAAAAGTTCCTCCGTTTTGATCCCACCCGGCTCCAACATTTAAATCCGGAACATTCAGGGATTTTTGCCATTGCGCGTAGAGCTTGCTGTTGTCTATTAATTTTAAATTATATTGATAATCTGCATTATTTTCCAGCGCTTTTCTCTGCAATTCGGCTTCATCACCAAAAGGTTGTGCGGCAAGAATATTTTTCGCATCCGCCTCTGAAAGTTGTGGTTCTACATCGTCTGTAATTCCTGTCAGAATTTTAAGATTTTGTTCAAATTCGATAATATTTTTATTAATTCCGAGCTTGTCATTATTCAATTGGATTACGATGCTTTGAAGTCTCACCTCATCTTTCAGGGAAACGTTTCCTTTCGCAGCCTGTACTTTGTAAGCCGCCAAAAGATCGTTCATGTAGCCCAATTGCTTATCGGTATTTTCAAGTTTTAATTTTTCGTAATAAAGATTGTAGTATGTGGTATGAAGTTGGGATTTTAGATCCACCAAAAGTTGAGAAAACTGAAGCTGAGCCAGTTCTTTATTGGATTTTGCAAAGGCAATTTCGTTTTTCTTTTTGCCTCCCATGTAGATCAATTGGGTGATTTGCGCACCTTTTGCTTGGCCAATGTCGAATGCTTTTTTCCCTTCCGGATTGTATGCATTGATCTGCCCGCTGAGTTGCGGCAGTTCCCAGATTTTAGCCTGTAAAATATCTGCATCAGCCATGTTGATGTTGTATTGTTCGGCAAGCAGTTGTAAATTATTCTTCTGGAAAGCTTCTTCGCAATCCAAAAGCGTCATTTGCTGTTGTGCCGTCATGAATGAGGAAATGACGATGAACAGCCCTGCAAATTTGTTCATTGTATTGATTTTATGATACAAAGTTGCTTTTCTGCTATTAAAACGACCTTAAAGAGGGCTTAAAAAAAAATTAAATTTGGCTCTGCGAGATTGTAACCTATTGATTTACAAATAGAATAAAAGTTATCAAGCTAAAGAATCTCGAAGTCTTTGAAGTTTAAAATATAGATCCTTCGACTGCTGCGCGCTCAGGATGACACTGTGAATACTAACTGTTTGAATTTTATGTTTAAAATTACTTTGTAGAGCTCAATGATAAAATAACGGTTGTCAGGCTGAGGCTCTCGAAGCCTTTGAAGTTTAAAGGATAAATCCTTCGACTGCTGCGCGCTCAGGATGACACTGTGAATACTAACTGTTTGAATTTTATGTTTAAAATTACTTTGTAGAGCTCAATGACGAAATAACGGTTGTCAGGCTGAGGCTCTCGAAGCCTTTGAACTTTAAAGCAAAAATCCTTCGACTGCTGCGCGCTCAGGATGACAACGTTGATACTAAATGTTTTAAAATTTTATTTAAACTATTTATTAAAAATTATACTGAATTTATTCACCTTTTCATAGGGAGATGAGTAGATAATCTGGGCGCCGTGATATTCCAGAATTCTTTTGACGATTCGAAGACCAAGTCCGGAACCGGAAATATTTTGAGAATTATTGCCCCGCTTAAAGGCTTCAAATAATTTTGCATGCTCATCCTGCGGAATTGTTTCTCCGCGAGAGATCACATCCACCGTAAGGTTTTCATTGGTTTCAGTGATCAGAACATCCATTTGTGTATCTTGGGAATAAACCGCTGCATTTTTAAATAAATTAATAAAAACAATATCCAATAAAGACTGGATCCCTTTTATCGTCAGCAAAGCATTTTCGGAAGTCGTTTCTGAAATCAGGAAATCCATTTTAAGGTTGGGATAACTTTTTTCAACGGCTTCAAAAGATTCGAAAATCACTTCATCGATTCTCACTTCTTCATAAATGCTCTGGATATTTTCCTTATCAAATTTTGTCAGAAGCAACAACGAATTCGTTAGATCCGATAATTGATAAACATCCTGCTGGATTTGTTTTAAAGAAGATAGTGTTTCCGGAGAATGCTGTTCAAGTTTAATTAAATTTTCCAACTGGAAAGCCATTCTGGTAATCGGGGTCCTGATTTCGTGAGATGCACTTGCCGTGAAATCCTTCTGCGACTGAAAAACATCATCCAGCCTGCCGATCATTGTATTGAAAGATTTTGCCAGTACATTAATCTCATCATTAGAATCTCTTACCGGAATTTTTGTGGTTAATTTATGTGCCGTAACTTCCGAAATCTCCTGATTCAGATCTTCTAAAGGTTTCAGGAACTGTCCCATGAAATAATAACTGAAAAATCCGATGAGAAACGTACTCATGACATAAGCCGTGATCAAAAGGTATTTCAGATAGACTAGTTTTGATTTTCCGTTGCTGTCGAGAGCACTGGTAAGAATATAATAATTTTCACCATTGATTGTTCGGAGGGCAGCGTAAATTTCGGGAACCGTCTTTTCGGAATACACCACTTTTTTTTCGTCGAGTTCTTTTAGCAGACCATCATCCCAGGTTACATTTTTGTCTTTGATGGTACTGTAAATTAATTCCTTTTTATTATTAAAAATTAAAATCGTTTCATTTAAAAGAATATTATCCGAATTTTCATTAAAAAAAACGGGTGCTTCTTCCTCAAAATCTTTTGATTTGGCAATAAAGTGAGAAGTAAACTCGAGTCTCTGTCTAAACCTTTCTTTGAATTCTTCTCTCCTGAAGTCATTAAAGGACATATAAATTACCGCCATTACAATACCAAAAAGCAATGAGAAGGCAATACTGAGATTGAGCGCGATCTTCCTTTTTAAAGACATCTGTTATAATGGACTTAAATAATACCCGAAACCGGAACGTGTATGAATAAGTTTAATTTTAAAATCTTTATCTATCTTTTTTCTTAAAAAATTAATATAAACCTCAACCGTATTCGTATTGGTGTTGAAATTGTGCTCCCAGACATGTTCCGTGATCTGTTGTTTCGACACCGTTCTTCCCTGTGCTTCCGCCAGATAAACCAGTAATTGGAATTCTTTCAGAGTAAGGGTGATTTCGTTTCCGCCACGATATACTTTCTGTTCGGTTTTATTGATAATTAAATCATCAATCCTAATGATATCCTGGTCATTGTTTTCTGACGGTGCTTTTCTTCTCAACAAAGAATTGATGCGCAACAACAGTTCCTCAAACTGAAATGGCTTTACCAGATAATCGTCAGCCAATCTTGTAAAAGCATCTTTTTTATCCGACAGATCTCCATACGCCGAAATAATGATAATCGGGGTATTTTTATCGAAAGAACGAATGGTCTGGCAAACATCCAGTCCATTTATTTTCGGAACATTGATGTCGAGCAGATACATGTTGTACGTATTATTTTTTATCTGGCGAAGAAATGTTTCTCCGTCATAAATTTTATCACACGTAAAATTATTTGACTCCAAAAACTTACAAAGCTCCGCTGAAAGAATAAGATCATCTTCCAATAAAAGAATATTCATCGAGATATATTTTATACGAATTTAACGAAAATTTTTATGATTTTAATTGAATTGAAAACAGCACGTAAGTTTTACAAATGATTTTAATTGAATTTTAATTTATTTAAACTATTGTGAGAGGTTTCGATTAAAAATTGTGGTCTTTTTGTTTAAATATTAAAATTGAGTAGTTAGTATTCACGCTGTCATCCTGAGCGCGAAGCTGTCGAAGGATTTATATATGAAAGGCTTCGAGAACCTCAGCCTGACAAGCCGCATTCAATTTATTAATCAACAAATTCAACAGCTAGTGTTAGCGGTCATGCTAAGCGCGGAGCTGAAGGATTTATCCATGAATAAGGCTTCGAGAACCTCAGCCTGACAACTAACGTTGGTAATGATTTTATAAACATTTACATTTAGGGCAAAAAAAAATCCCGAAAGAAATTCGGGATAAGTATGAGAGCCAACTACGGGACTTGAACCCGTGACCTCTTCCTTACCAAGGAAGCACTCTACCGCTGAGCTAAGTCGGCATTAATTAAAAAAATCACACTAAAGAGCGTGATTTCTATTGAGCGGAAGACGGGGGTCGAACCCGCGACATTCAGCTTGGAAGGCTGACGCTCTACCAACTGAGCTACTTCCGCAATTTTGTTTCCAAAACTATTGGTAACGCTGTGCAAACTTAAGGAAAATCCTTTAATCATGCAACTTTTTTCGCTAATATAAAATGTGGGGAGAGCAGGATTCGAACCTACGAAGCCGAAGCAACTGAGTTACAGTCAGTCCCATTTAGCCACTCTGGAATCTCCCCAGACATAATATATTAAATAGAGCCTCCAGAGGGATTCGAACCCACGACCCCGAGATTACAAATCACGTGCTCTGGCCAACTGAGCTATGGAGGCATTTTAATAAAATGGACTGAATGCTGTGAGAAACTCTACTCTACATCATTTCAGTAGTGAAAAAAAAATCACCCTAAAAAGTGTGATATTTTGAGCGGAAGACGGGGGTCGAACCCGCGACATTCAGCTTGGAAGGCTGACGCTCTACCAACTGAGCTACTTCCGCAATTTTGTTTCCAAAACTATTGGTAACGCTGTGCAAACTTAAGGAAAATCCTTTAATCATGCAACTTTTTTCGCTAATATAAAATGTGGGGAGAGCAGGATTCGAACCTACGAAGCCGAAGCAACTGAGTTACAGTCAGTCCCATTTAGCCACTCTGGAATCTCCCCAGACATAATATATTAAATAGAGCCTCCAGAGGGATTCGAACCCACGACCCCGAGATTACAAATCACGTGCTCTGGCCAACTGAGCTATGGAGGCATTTAAAAAAAAGAATTCAAAAGATCGCTGTTCCCTTTTTGCGAGTGCAAATATAGAACGGATTTTTTGAATTCTCAAATTTTTTAATAACTTTTTTTAACTTTTTTCGCTACGCTAATTCTTTTTTCTTGATTAATAGCTTTTTAGCAGTATCAACACAAAGGTCTAAACTTTCTTCAAAGGTCGCGCATGTCTTTTTTACAACGATATCATCTCCTGGAACCACTAAAATAATCTCAGAAGTTTTATTTATTTTATCTGCATTATTTTCTACTTTTAAAAACACTTTACATTCTTGAATTTTGTCATAAAATGTATCAAGTTTGCTTACTTTTTTGTCAATGTGTGATTCTAATGGTTCGTGAGGTGTTAAACCAATTGAATGTACTGTGATCTTCATAATTCTTCTTTTTTTGAGGCTCGAGGGTGAGCCTGATTAAACACTTTTTTCAATTGTTCAATATTAGCATTCGTATAGACTTGAGTACTTGCAAGACTGGAATGTCCTAATATTTTTTTTACTTTGGAGATCTCCGCCCCATTATCCAAAACGTGTGTAGCAAAGCTATGACGAAGGATGTGAGGACTTCTTTTTTCTTTTGTTGTTATAAGACTAAGGTACTTATTAACTACCACATAAACAAATTTTTCGGTGAGTTTTTTGCCTTTCTTATTCACAAAAAAATATGATTTATATTCTGTCTGCGGCCGTCGTATTTCCTGATAGCTTTTTAACAGATCTGATAAATCTGCAGAAATGGGAATTACTCTTTCTTTATTTCCTTTACCGATTATTTTCAGTTCATTTCCGTCTAAATTAACATTCTCAAACATCATACCACAAAGCTCAGCTTTACGAATTCCGGTCTGATAAAGTACTTCCATGATGCATTTTTCCAAGGTATCGTGCATGTGTTCAAACACTTTATCCGTAAGCGTCTGCATTTCTTCTTTAGAGATAGGAATCTGCTTTTCGGGATAAAATTTGAGGGAAGAAATACTTTCGGTGGGAGAAACGTTGATTTCACCTATTTTAAGAAGGAAAAGATAAAAGCTGCGAAGTGAGGATAGTTTTCTATTGATACTTCTTTTGGAAATATTATTCTCGCTTAATTCAACAATAAAATTACGGATGACCTTTTTATCTGCTTTAGAAATATCTTCTGAAGATTCTGTTTTGAGGTAGAAATGAGAAAAATCTTCAAGGTCTTTTTTGTAGCTTGTAATGGTATGAGGTGAATACCTCTTTTCAAATTGTAAATATTCTAAAAACTTATTCAACATTGTTTCAGAGTATAAAAACAAAAAATCACTCCTCAAATATAACTATTTAAGAAGTGAATTTAGTATGCGAATTAAGAAAATTTTCTTAAGCCTGCTCTTCTTTGCTAAGTGCTCTTTGTTTGTGAGCAGCTTTAAGTCTAGCTTGTCTTAAAGTTACAGAAGGCTTAATAAACTGTTGTCTAGCTCTTAACTGACGAACTGTACCCGTTTTATCAAATTTTCTTTTATATTTTTTTAATGCTCTG
>CBFGVN010000167.1:0-7210 GCA_965651845.1 uncultured Chryseobacterium sp.
TTCGCTTTCCTTTTTGCATAAAAAAGGCTGTCCAACTTTTGAGACAGCCTCTTTTCTATATCTAAAATATTGAAATTATCCAATCTCAATACCGTTTTCAACATTGCTGTCATCCGGTGTTACGAAAGATAATTTTCCGTCCGGTTTTGTTGTTAATAATAGCATTCCCTGAGATTCAATTCCTCTGATTTTTCTTGGAGCAAGGTTTAACAAAATCATCACCTGCTTTCCGATTACCTCTTCCGGAGTGAAGCTTTCTGCAATCCCGGAAACAACCGTTCTTACGTCAACGCCTGTATCTACTTTAAGCTTTAATAATTTATCAGCTTTTTCTACTTTTTCAGCTTCTAAAATCGTTGCTGTTCTTAAGTCGATTTTCGTAAAATCATCAAAAGTGATCTCGTCTTTCATTGGGTTTGCGTTAGGGTTTGTTTTTTTATTGTTTTGTTTTGTCTGCTCAAGCTTTTGAATTTGAGCTTCGATAAGATCATCTTCTATTTTTGAGAAAAGAAGAGAAGTTTCGTTGATCTTATGAGCAGTCTCAATTAAAACCAATTTAGTTTCAATATCACTCCAGTTTGCTTTTTCAACATTAAACATATTCAATAATTTCTCAGAGCTGAAAGGCATAAACGGTTCACACAACTGCGCCAGAGCAACTGCAATTTGAGCTCCAACAAATAATGAATGTGCCGCCTTTTCCGGATTATCTTTAATCGTTTTCCAAGGCTCTTCTGTTTGAAGATACTGGTTTCCGAAACGTGCTAAATTCATTAAAGCCGTTAAAGAATTTCTGAATTCATAATTTTCCAGAAATCCTGAAATTTCCTTTACAGTCTTATTGATTTCCTGTAATTCGGGAGTATTTATATCACCTTGAGGAACAATTCCGTCATAATATTTATGAATCAAAACCGCAACTCTATTGATAAAGTTTCCGAAAATCCCTACCAACTCAGAATTATTTTTCGTCTGAAAGTCTTTCCATGTAAAATTATTATCCTTTGTTTCCGGAGCAGATGAAAGTAAGGCATATCTCAATACATCCTGTTGCCCAGGAAAATCCTCAACATATTCGTGTGCCCACACCGCCCAGTTTCTGGAAGTTGAAATTTTATCATTTTCAAGATTCAGGAATTCGAAAGCCGGAACATTTTTCGGCATGATATAATCACCATGAGCCTTCATCATTGCAGGGAAAATAATACAGTGGAATACGATATTATCCTTTCCGATAAAGTGAACAAGATCGGATTCTTCGCTTTGCCAGTAATCTTTCCAGTTTTTTCCGTTTTTCTCTGCCCATTCTTTGGTGAATGAAATATATCCGATCGGCGCATCAAACCATACATATAATACTTTTCCTTCAGCATTCGGAAGCGGAACGGGAACTCCCCAGTTCAGATCTCTGGTCATGGCACGGGGTTTTAAGCCTTCATTTAACCATGATTTTACCTGTCCGTAAACATTGGGCTTCCAGTCATCTTTATGGCCTTCGATGATCCATTCGTTCAGAAAATCTTCATAATCATTTAAAGGCAAATACCAGTTTTTTGTTTCTTTAAGGATAGGAACATTTCCGCTTAACATTGATTTTGGATTAATCAGTTCAGACGGAGAAAGAGTTGTACCACATCTCTCGCACTGATCTCCGTAGGCGTTTTCGTTTCCACAATTCGGGCAGGTTCCGACGATGTATCTGTCGGCAAGGAATTCCTGAGCTTGTTCATCGAAATACTGTTCAGAAATTTCTTCAGTAAATTTTCCTTTTTCATAAAGAACTTTAAAGAAATCCTGACTGGTTTCGTAATGGTTTTTAGAAGTCGTTCTTGAATATTCATCAAACGAAATCCCTAAATCCGCGAAAGATTTTTTAATGATTTCGTGGTATTTATCAACAATATCCTGAGGTGTAACTCCTTCTTTTTTAGCTCTTATGGTAATAGGAATACCGTGCTCATCTGAACCACAGATAAACGCTACGTCTTTTCCTAATCTTCTCTGAAATCTTGCGTAGACATCCGCAGGAATATAAACACCTGCCAAATGTCCTATATGAACCGGTCCGTTTGCATAAGGCAAAGCTGCCGTAATCATCTTTCTGTTTGACATTTATAGTAAAGTTTTAACGGCAAAGATAAAGATATTTGGTAGAATATCATTGGCTTTTTCTATTCAAGTATTCCGATAAAGTATTAATATTGACTTGTACAGCTAGATATTAGGTTAAACGGTTGTTTGATTTCAGCGCCTAAATATATAATTTAATATAATATTAATTAAATTTTAAATTATCGATAATCAATGTTTTATAAATAAAAAACAGATAAAAAAGAGGCGTGATTTCGATATTCTTATTACAATTATATTTTTTTTATATATTCCCCCTCGTTAACAGTTCTTAAGAAGAACATTTAAAAAAACAAAATGGTGAGAAATTTTATAAGGGTATTAAAAACTGCGCCTGCATTTTTATTGACAAGTACAATAATTCATGCGCAAACCAAAGACTCTACAAGCAAAGAGAAAAAAATAGAAGAAGTAGTACTTATCGGGTACGGAAAACAGAAAAAGTCTGACGTTACAGGATCTATTACTTCGGTATCTGCTAAAGATTTTAATGGAGGAGCCACCTCAGCAGGCCAGCTCATCCAGGGAAAAACTCCCGGTGTTCAAATCACAAACAATAGCGGAGCTCCGGGTTCCGGATCTTCTATTAGGGTAAGGGGAACAGCTTCCTTAAATGGTAATAATTCTCCATTAATCGTAATAGATGGGGTTCCACAAGACTTTACGGGAGTAAACGGGGCTGCAGACCCTTTATCATTAATCAACCCCAATGATATCGAAACTTTTGATATCCTGAAAGATGCGTCTTCTACGGCTATCTATGGTAACCGTGCTACCAACGGGGTAATTCTCATCACGACCAAAAAAGGAGCCGCGGGCAGGTTTAAAGTAAATTTCTCAACGGTAGCTTCCATATCTACCAAAATGGGAAATGTAGACGTGCTGAGCGCCGATGAATTCAGAAACTTTGTGAACACTTATGCTCCGCAGGCTTATAAGGCAAAATTGGGAAATGCGAATACCAACTGGCAAGACCTCATCTATCAAACCGCTTGGGGAACGGATAATAATGTAGCTTTTTCAGGAGGGATCAAAGCTCTCCCGTATCGTTTGTCTGTAGGGTATAATGAGCAAAATGGTATTGTAAGAACCAACTCTTTCCGAAGAACTTCTGTGGGGATTAACCTAAGCCCTAAGTTTTTAGATAATCATTTATCTTTCAACATCAATGCTAAAGGTACATTTACAGACAATAGATTCCCGGATGGAGGAGTGATTAAAGCTGCAACATATTTTGATCCTACTCAATCTCCATATTCAGGGAACTCTAACTACGGTGGCTACTATGAATGGCTGCTAAATGGAGGTCTTAATGTAAATGCAAACGCAAACCCTTTAGCTTTGCTGGATGCAACAAGGGATGTTTCTTCTATATGGAGAGGATTGGGAAATATTCAGATGGATTATAAGTTTCACTTCCTGCCAGATTTGCATTTTAATGTAAACGCAGGCTATGATTATACCAAAAGTGACGGGCACAAGCAGATAGGTGCTCAATACAAAGCCGGGAATGCTAAACAGGGAGAGTCTACTTTCTACAGCATGGAGAAAAAAAATAAATTGTTAGAAACGTACCTCAATTATATCAAAAATATCTCATCCATTAATACTGGGGTAGATCTTACCGCAGGGTATTCTTATCAAGATTTCTATACTTCTATTCCGGGTTCTACGTCCTACTTGGGAGTAGCTCCTTATGTAATAAATACTAATAATTTTGAAAGCCAAAATACCCTTATTTCATTTTATGGAAGAGCTATTTTTACTATTGCTAATAAATATGTGATTTCGGGGTCATTCAGAAGGGATGGTTCTTCAAGATTCTTTAACGGGAGTAGAGACAATGTTTGGGGAAATTTCCCTGGAGTTTCTATTGCCTGGAAAATCAACGAAGAGAGCTTCTTAAAAGACATCTCGTCCATCAACACGCTAAAGCTGAGAGCAGGCTGGGGAAAAACAGGACAGCAGGAGCTGCCGCTACTGGATGGCAACAGACCTTTTAACTATCCGGCCATAGGAGCCTACAACCAAAGTACACAGGGTGCTTACTATCAATTTGGAAATCAGTTCTACTACATGGCTCGCCCCAATATCTATAACCCTAACCTTACTTGGGAAACCACGGCCACCAAAAATATAGGGTTGGATTTCGGTTTCTTAAATAACAGGATTACAGGTTCTATCGATTTGTTCAGAAAAGATACGGATAAGTTATTGGTATTTGCACCTATCGCTGCAGGGGATTTAGCGAATATTAACTTAATGAATGTAGGAACTATGAAAAATAATGGTATTGAAGGTAATATTACTGTAGTTCCTATTAAAAATAACAAAATGACTTGGGAGATTAGCTTTAATGCTACCCATTTTAAACCCGTTATCACGAGTCTTTTGGATAGATCAGATGCCGCTTTCAATATACCTGTTGGAGGGATAGAAGGAGGTACCGGAAATACCGTTCAGGCACATGCCGTGGGATATGCTCCATATTCCTTCCTTGTTTATCAGCAAGCCTATGGCAGCGATGGAAAACCTTTAGATGGCGTGTATGAAGACAGAAACGGTGATGGAAAAATTAATACTTCAGATATGTATTATTACAAATCTACCACTCCGGATGCTATTTTAGGTTTTTCTACCAAACTATCGGTGAACAATTGGGATTTCGGGCTCAGTGCCAGAGCCGTACTGGGGAACTATGTTTATAATAATGCCGCATCCAACAGCTCTTTGCAGTCTGCATCTACCAATGAGTATTTACAAAACGTATACTCTACGGCACCTGTTTATAAATTCTCTGTTCCAAGATATCTATCAGACATTTATGTAGAAAATGCTTCCTTCTTTAGGCTGGATAATATTAATATTGGCTACAACTTTGGTGAAGTTTTCTCTAAAGGAAGTAATTTAAAGGTATACGGAATGGCTCAAAACGTTTTCCTAATCAGCAAATACTCTGGGGTTGATCCGGAAGTTAACGGAGGTATCGATAACGGATATTACCAAATGCCAAGAGTCTATTCTTTGGGCTTTAATTTTCAATTTTAATTAGTAAATCAGTAAACAAGATGAAAACAAATAAAATGTTCAGAAAACTTGCTGTAGGTGCCATATTTTTAGGCCTTTTATCAGCCACATCGTGTGTGAAAGACCTCGAGAGGGAGCCTATTACAGACGTGACGGCAGATAATATTTTCAGTGATTTTAAAAATTATAATAATGCTTTAGCCAAGCTCTACGGAGGTTTGGCAATGGGCGGACAAGTAGTAAAGGATGGTGAAGACTATCCGAATAGTGATACTAATGGGATCTATGGTGGTTTCTCTCAGTACACCAGGATCATCTACACTCTGCAGGTAATCCCTACAGATGAAGCTGTTATCGGATGGAATGACGGAAACCTGCATACCCTTCACAAGATGATCTGGGATTCGTCCAATGAATATGTAATGGCAGCCTATTATAGAATGTATGCTGAAATTGCTTTTTGTAATGATTTTCTAAGAAACGTAACCGATGAAAAGCTGGCATCAAACAACATCACCGGAGCAGACCTTACCGAAGCCAAATACATGCGTATTGAGGCAAGATATTTAAGAGCATTGTCTTATTATTACCTTCTGGATTTGTTTGGGAATGTTCCTTTCGCTGACGAAACCTTTCTGCCTGGATCTGTAAACCCACCGAAAAGAATTGAAAGAAAAGCACTTTTTGATTATGTAGAGAAAGAATTGCTCGCCTGCGCAAATGAAATGAAGGATCCCAAAACCAACACTTATGGCAGAGCAGACAAGGCTGCTGCATGGGCACTATTGGCAAGGCTTTATCTGAACGCCGGAATTTATACCGGAGTAGAGAGAAATAATGATGTAATTACCTATTGCAACAAAGTAATTGCTGCGGGATACTCCTTGAAGCCTAATTATGGCTCACTATTCTTAGCAGATAACAATGTGAATAATCCTGAGGGCATCTTTAGCGTAAATTTTGATGGTATCAATACCCAAACTTACGGAGGATCTACTTATTTAATCCGTGCATCAGTAGGTGGCCAGATGAATGCAGCAGATTTTGGAATCATCGGAGGATGGAGCGGTATCAGGACAACAAAGGCATTTGTATTTAAATTTCCAACCAATGGTGATGATAAAAGAGGTAATTTCTTCACTACCGGGCAGAATCTTGAGATCAACGATCTGGGGTCTTTCTACGATGGATATGCATTCATCAAATACAAAAATGTAACAAGTACTGGTACCCCGGGTGCCAGCAAAGAGTTTGTAGACCCGGATATCCCTATTTTCCGTCTTGCGGATATATACCTTATGTATGCAGAAGCCACTCTGAGAGGAGGAAATGGTAATATGGCAACAGCTATAGGCTACATAAACCAGTTAAGACAAAGGGCTTACGGGAATACCAACGGAAATGTTACTTCCATCAACCTGGACTTTATTTTAGACGAAAGATCAAGAGAATTATCTTGGGAAATGACCCGAAGGACAGACCTTATCCGATACGGAAGATTTACTACAGGGACTTATCTATGGCCTTGGAAAGGAAATGTAAAAGACGGAAAAGCCGTGGAAGACTACAGAAACCTTTACCCTATACCTGCTAAAGACTTGGTAGCCAATCCAAACTTGATACAAAACCCTGGATATTAGTATAAAATTGTAAAATAAATTCAATTTATCCATTTAGAGTGTTGCTTTTTAGCAGCACTTTTTTATTTCTAAAACTTTAAAAAGATTATTGTAAATCTTGAATAGACATTCTTAAATAATCAGCTGTCAAACGACCTTATAATAATCTTTTTATTTGATAATTTGATGTAAACTTTTAATTAAAAAGATCAGCATTATTCCTAAAATTATGACAATTGCCCCGAATTTGAAGATATTTTCACCAGATGAAAGATAAAATGTAATGTTTTGTTAAACATTTGTTTAACTTTTTGTTAATTGTAAGTGTTTGTTATGTTTTGCATAGATTAATGTAAATAAATGAAGAACAGATGTTTGGTTAAAAATCATCAAGAAATTTACATAAAATTATCTAAATTTTAAATAAATTTATG
>CBFGVN010000168.1:0-7154 GCA_965651845.1 uncultured Chryseobacterium sp.
AACAAAAGTATATAATGACAGAATGACAACCAATTGTATTAAAGGTCCTCGTGAACCGGCAACGAAAATATTATATAATCCAAGCAGCATTCCAATGATAAATACAATACTCAGAAGGTTTTTTTTATATTTTAATAATGATATAAAGCAGATAAAAAATAGAATGGTAGAAGTCTTCCCAAAAGAAACTGTATTTAAGCTACTATTACCGTCGGCTCTTATCAGAATATCATCTGGTACGATCTGTGGGGCCGTAATATTATTATAAAGTCCCCAAATATTTACGATAAATAAAATTATCAAAATATAATTTTTCACTGTCAGCAAGGTTTTCTCTGAAAATTGAGTAGTACAAGCAAACATTGACACTATTATCAGTACCGAAAATGACCAGTAGTCATTAATAGGCGCAAGTATGTTTTTTGTAGTGAGCGCAGTATCATAAAAAAGCCTCAGAAGATATAAAAACCAAAAAAAGAACAATAAATAATGTATTTTAGTCAGCTGCATTCTGTTTTTTAATACTACAAATATCCCAGAGACAAGCACAACTACTCTTAAACCAATACTTACAGGTCTGGATTCTATTCCCAATAAATCAGGAAAAAAGGATATAAGCTCATAGCCGTAAAGCATAAGGGTAAGAAAAAATACTTGTAAACTATTAGGCTTTTCTACTTGCATTCTTTGATAAATTATTGGTAAAATATAAAAAAATTAAACTTGACAAAACTGAAACAACAGTATATAAAATCAATGACAGATAATAACTTTTATCAAGGTAGTATCCCAAAAATATTGATATAAATACAAACAGTGCATTGATGATCTGAAGTCTCATCAGTATTTTTTGTTTTTCAAAAACATAAAATAGGGTATTCAATGGAGCTGATAAGAATTCAAAAAATAAAGCTACAGATAATATTCTTGCAAAATATCCTGCAATTTCCCATTTTTCACCAAATACAAGTGAAAACAATTTCGGGGAAATAGCAAATACCAATAAATATATGGGAAATGAGATTACTACCAATTTTTTTAATGTAGACTGATATAATTGTATACAATTTCCGGTTTCCCTTATTTCATCAATTGCATCGTTCCTGAAAACATTTCCTACTGATGATGTAATCACAATATTTGGCAGCCTTATCATTCTATTGGCCATCGAAAAGAAACCAACAATGGTAGTGTTATATAAACCCGAAAAAAGAATCGGAATAAACTGTTGACAGGCTGTAAGTGATAAATCCGAAAGAATCATATATCTTGGAAACGCCTTGTATTCCTTACCTACTTTCAGCATTTTATTATCAAAAAAAGATAAATGGCTCAAAAGTTCTTTATCCGTTAAAAGTAAATATAAGCTGGAAATTATAATTCCTAATATTAGGGATAATATTAATCCCCCTTCATAATTAATGACTCCAAAAAACAAACTGAAAACACTTGTCCCTATTACTTGAATTGCGTTAGCTAAGGTAATTTTCGTATATTTTTTATCTCGCTGGTTCCAATATCCCAAAGCAGAATACAGTGCTCCGAAAAAAATGTAGACAGGTGCCAAGTATACCTGTTTATTATTAAGAAAACCAGTGTTATCTTGTAAATGGATAATATCTTTAAGAACAAAAATTAATACAAAATATAATAATGAAACAATAAAGCCAATACATAAAATAAGCTTAAATATATTGGAAGCTTTAATATTTTCTTTTGGTAATCCCAGAGCCAGCTCATATCTCCCGGTCGATAATACTGCAAAGAAAATGGCAAAACTGCTAAAAACAGATAAAAGTCCAAAAGACTCTACCGAGTAGAGACGGCTCAGAAAAGGAGATGTCGCTATTACGATCAGCTGACTAATGATAGTTCCACTGGAAAGAATAGCAACATTTTGTAAAAATAAATTAGATTTTACTCTATTAATTATGTCTCTAAAACCCAAAACTATTTAAACAATTTTTCGTTCATAATTTTTTTCTTGTTCAGCGCTACAGAAATTTCTTCAGCAGGACTTCCAATAACGGTCTGTCCGTTTTCAACATCTTTTACCACAACTGCCGATAGACCAATAGTCACATCACTTCCCACCTTTTTCTGATTCAAAATAGATGAAGATGGAGCGACCCATGTATTTTCACCTATTTCCACACTCCCGGCTACCATTGCATTGGCGATAACGAGGCTGTTTTTACCAATTTTTACGCCATGGGCAATATGCACAAGATTATCTACTTTCACATTTTCCATTAAAACTGTACTTCCCAATACAGCACGATCTATACATGTATTGTTACCAATTTCAACATTATTTCCTATGATGACATTTCCAATATGCGGAATAAAAACAAATTGTCCCGTTTCATCTTTTTCATATCCGAAACCCACTCCGCCAATTGTATTATTTGCTCCGACAATCACATTCTCACCAATTATGGTATCTTTTTTTATTGTTGTATGGTGATCTATTACAGTATGATCGCCTATTGTGCAGTTGTCTTCTATTACAGTATATTCTCCAATGTAAACGTTCTTTCCGATACTTACATTTTCACCAATAATTGCAGTTTTAGAAATACCCGTTTTTTTCTTAGGCATAAAAAACTCAGAAAGTGCCTTTTGAAAAGCCAGTCGGGGATTTTCAAAGATCAAATAGGTACAGTCAGGATTAATAAAATCATCAGAAAGGCTGCTGCATATGACAACACCTTTTTTAACTTCTTTTAATTTTTCGCTAAACTTTGCAGAAACCCACATCAATACATCATCCCTGTCATTGTTCAGGTCAAGCTGAATGGCATTAATAATTTCTCTATCAATATTTCCTATAACCTTTTCAGGATTTAGTCTTTCTATAATTTCTGAAAGTGCTATCATTGTTTTATTTATTTTATTGAAAACCTCACAACTTCAAAAGTCTCTGCATATTTCACTCCAAACTGTACCCCTCTTGCCACAGCTAGTGAACGGATAAAATCTGCGCTCAGATAATCTCTAAATCCTTGAGATTTATATTCTTTCAAAGCATCGATTTTCCTATTGATATGTTCCTCACTTAAAGATACATAACTTTGGGTATTAAAAGAAAGATTATTCCATATAAGCTCATAGCTAAAGATAGACTTTGTCTTAAATGCTCTGATACCTTCATTGGCAATAGTAGAGTGATCCTGATGTATATCGTTGATACTTGGGATCAATACCAGATCTATATCAAAATGTTCTCTTTTAAACCTGATTAATTCTTCTAAAATTTCCTGTCTGGCATAATTAAGTTTTCTTACCTGATAATTAAAGATAATAACATTTTCTTCTTTTATGCCAAGTACTTTTGTAGCAGCTTTTACTTCGGTTTTCAAAATATCTTTAGGAAATCCTGTGGGAACAGATTCTTCGGCAGTTGAAAAGGCCATGTAAAAAACTTCAGCACCTTCATCAATTAATTTCGAAATAAAACCTCCTGCTCCTAACTCACCATCATCTGTATGAGGAGCCAATACTAAAACTTTTTTAAAGCTCATAAGTGTCATTTTTTTTCAATCCATAAATCCTCTCAATAATATCCACCACTTTCAGCCCTTCCAGAGCATTTGTAGTAATCGTATTTCTTCCTTTCAAAACATCTACTACGTTTTCAATGATATAGTGATGATTTGCAGCAGAACCTTTATATGCCCCGTAGTCATTTCCAGGATTTGTCGGTGCCAATTCCGGCATTACATAGTCTTTGATATTACAAACCTCCACTTTATCCATATACTGTCCGCCAATTTTCACGGCTCCATTTTCTGCAATGATGGTCATTGAGCTTTCAAGATTTTGGTTCCAGACAGATGTAGAATAGTTTAACGATCCCATTCCGCCATCTACAAAATCAAAATTTACAAAACCGGAGTCCTCAAAGTCTGTAAGATCTTTATGATTAAAATCTGCAAACTTCGCCTGAATATTCGTAATATCACCAAATAGCCAATACATAATATCTATAAAATGAGAGAACTGTGTAAACAAAGTTCCTCCATCAAGCTCCTGTTTCCCGTGCCAAGATTCAGGTTTATAATACCTGTCGTCGCGGTTCCAGTAGCAATTAAGCTGAACCATGTATATTTCTCCTAATTTCCCGCTTTCCACCATCTCTTTGATCCATACAGAAGGTGGAGAATAGCGGTTCTGCATTACAGCAAAAACCTGCTTATGCTTATGCAGGGCTTGGAAAATTAATTTTTCGGCATGTTGTTTATTTAATGCCATCGGCTTTTCCACCACCACATGCTTTCCGGCAGAAATTACTTTATAAGCCTGTTCAAAGTGAAAACCATTGGGTGAAGCAATGTTTACAACATCCACTTCAATTCCCGAATTTAAAAAATCATCTAATGATTTAAAAAACGGTACATTATAGCTCTCGATTCCTAAGACCGATTTATCTTTTACGTCTACTAAGGCTACCAGTTCACATTCAGAATTTCTGGACACCATTTCAGCATGTCTTTTTCCAATGTGTCCGCAACCAATAACAGCAAATTTTATTTTTTCAGACATTTGTATTTTAAATTTTAGAAACTTTATTATTTTCCAATTTGTATTTTTCACCGCTTTCTTCACACACCGCAAATCCTTCAGCATCAAAGTTCAGACGATGCCCAAATTCACTCATCCATCCCATTTGTCTTGCAGGATTTCCTACTACCAATGCGTAATCCGGAACTTCTTTTGTCACGACTGCACCTGCTCCGATAAATGCATATTTTCCGATATTATGACCACAAACGATCGTTGCATTGGCGCCAATAGAAGCCCCTTTACCAACGTGGGTTTTCAGATATTCATTCTTTCGGTTAACAGCACTTCTAGGATTAATGACATTGGTAAAAACCATTGAAGGACCAAGAAAAACATCATCATCGCAAGTTACGCCCTCGTATATCGAAACATTATTCTGAACTTTTACATTTTTTCCTAAAATTACTTTAGGTGAAACGACCACATTCTGACCGATATTGCATTTTTCTCCCAAAACACAATTCGGCATGATATGGGAAAAGTGCCAAATTTTGGTTCCTGCTCCTATCTCACAACCTTCATCGATAACAGCTGTTTCGTGTGCAAAAAAATCCGACATAGTTTTTTTCTTTTATTGTTGATTATTAGTTAAAAAAGTTTTTAATTTCAGAAATAATATAATCCGAAACTTCCTGGTTAAACTCCGTATGAATAGGAAGAGAAATAACTTCTGAACACAGTTTTTCAGTAACAGGAAGACTATAGTTTTCTTTCACATATTTCTGAAAAGCCTCCTGTTTGTACAACGGAAGCGGATAGTAAACCATACTCGGAATATTTTTTTCTGCAAGGTACTTTTGCAGCTCGTCTCTTTTTCCGTTTTTTACTTTTAAGGTATACTGGTGGAAAACGTGAGTAGCATTTTTTGCCCTTTTAGGAATCTGAATTTCAGTAACATCCTTCAGATTTTCATCATAGTAGGCAGCCATTTTATTTCTTGCTGCTGAATAATGATCAAGATTTTTTAATTTAACCTTTAAAATTGCAGCCTGAATCGTATCCAGTCTTGAATTGCACCCTAAAACTTTATGATAATATTTTTTCTCCTGTCCGTGGTTGGCAATCATTCTGATTTTTGAAGCCAGATCATCATCGTTCGTCATTAAAGCTCCACCGTCACCATAACATCCTAGATTCTTAGAAGGGAAAAAAGAAGTACATCCGATGTGTCCGATAGTACCTGTTTTTTTGATAGTTCCATCTGTGAAGGTATAATCTGAACCGATAGCCTGAGCATTATCTTCAATAACAAATAAGTTATGTTTTTCTGCAAATTTAAGGATTTTTTCCATGTTTGCGCTTTGCCCATACAAATGTACCGGTACTATTGCTTTCGTATTGGGAGTTAAATATTTCTCTAATCCTTCAAGCTCGATATCAAAAGTATGTTCATCGACATCTACCATGATTGGTTTTAATCCTAACAATCCAATCACCTCAGCTGTAGCAACATAAGTAAATGCGGGACAGATAATTTCATCTCCGGGCTTTAAGTCCAAAGCCATCATGGCGATCTGTAAGGCATCAGTTCCGTTAGCACACGGAATTACATGTTTTACTTTTAAGTATTTTTCGAAATCTTGTTGAAATTCTTTCACTGCAGGACCATTGATAAAGGCAGTAGTATCGATACATTCCTGAATTCCTGCATTTATTTCATCCTTTATTTTTTCGTATTGACTTTTTAAGTCAACCATCTGAACTTTCATACAATTTGTTTTATCCTAGTGTTTTTTTATATAATTAACGTTCTATCAGTTCACTTATCTTATTTCCGATAGAAAGACAGGAAGTTGCAGCCGGTGAAGGTGCATTTCTTACGTGAATGATATTACCGTTTTTTACGATGTCAAAATCATCAATTAAAGTCCCGTCTCTGTTACAAGCCTGTGCTCTTACTCCTGCCCCTCCCATTACCAGATCACTTTCCTGAATTTCAGGTAAAAGTTTCTGCAATGCTTTAGTAAAGGCAGATTTTGATAAAGAACGGTGCATTTCTCCTAATCCGGTTTTACCATATTTTGCTACAATTTTTCTAAAGCCCGGCCATAAAAAGGTCTGCATGGTTTCATTAAAATCGAAATCAAAAAATTTATATCCTTCCTTTCTAAAAGCCAGAACAGCATTAGGTCCGGCTTCAATATTCCCGTCGATCATTCTTGTAAAATGAACTCCCAGAAATGGAAAATTCGGATCCGGAACAGGATAGATAAGATGCTTTACCAGATGTTTTTTTTCATCTTTAATTTTATAATATTCGCCTCGGAAAGGAATAATGATGACATCATTCTTCTCGTTGGTCATTTTAGTAACCTTGTCGGAGTAAAGTCCGGCACAGGAAACCAATTTTTTTGTTTTGAATTCTGAAGTATTGGTTGCAACAATGATTTCGGAATCTTTATTAATAATGTTTTTAACCTCATTATTAAACCTGACTTCGCCTCCTAATTCTTCAAAAAGTTCCTTGATCTTTTTTGCAACCCCCGGATAATCTATAATTCCTGTTTGAGGAACTTTGATGGCTTTTACGCCCTCACAATGAGGTTCTATTTCACGAAATTCTTCTCTGGAAAGATATTTCAGATCCT
>CBFGVN010000169.1:0-7151 GCA_965651845.1 uncultured Chryseobacterium sp.
AAACATGAGCTCACCCACAATTTAATTAAAACTCCGGGATCCATCAATTTCGAAAAAATTGAAGGCGAAGGAGATCATTATAACGTTTTAGGAAATATTAAATCCGGAAAAAGCTCCGTTACAATAAAAGGATTTATGGCAATTGTTTCAGACAAGCATATGAATTTTACGGGAGAAATCACCCAAAGTATTGCTGAAAATGACAACGGAAAACCCTACACCAGAAAGAAAACAACCACTTTCATGTCTAAAGACGGAGGAAAAACCTACCGACTGCAGGACAAAGTAAATGGTTCGGGATTTGTTGATTATATTGATATCCACTTTTAAATTTTGAAATTATGCTCAACTTTGAAAGAAAAGGAAACGGAAAAGAAACTTTGGTTCTGCTTCACGGTTTTATGGAAAACATTTCTATCTGGGACGATATGGAATCTCATCTTTCCGAAAAATTTTCCTTATTGAAAATCGATCTTCCCGGCCACGGACAGTCGGAAATTTTAGCAGAAGTTCAGACCATGGAACTGATGGCGGAAGCAGTGAAAGAGGTATTGGACGACCAGAATCTGGAAAAAATTCATTTGCTTGGACATTCGATGGGAGGCTACATTTCATTAGGATTTGCCGAAAAATATCCTAAATATCTGAAAAGTCTCACATTATTTTTCTCTACTTATTTCCCTGATGATGCCGAGAAAAAAGAACAGCGTATAAAAAGCTACCGCATCATAAAAGACGCTTATTCCCACTATGTAAGAGCTGGCGTTCCAAATTTATTTAATCCTAATGAAAGGGATATTCTGGAAGGAAAAATAGAAACCGCTCTGGAAGTAGCCCTTTCTACCAATAATCTTGGAGCCTTGGCTTCCGTAAAAGGGATGGTGGAAAGAACCGATAAAAAGCATGTTTTGGAAAATCTTGACGCTAAAATATTAGTCATTGCCGGAAAACATGACAATGCAGTAAAAACTGAATTAATGATCAAAAACC
The DNA here is from genome assembly GCA_965651845.1 of uncultured Chryseobacterium sp. Lineage (GTDB taxonomy): Bacteria > Bacteroidota > Bacteroidia > Flavobacteriales > Weeksellaceae > Chryseobacterium. The sequence continues at coordinate 991 of CBFGVN010000169.1, forward strand.
TTCCGGACAAAACCAATATCAAATCCTATATTTTAGATTGCGGACACAACGGACATTGGGAAAAACCAAGCATCTGCGCTGAAATTATTAATACGGAACTCCTTCATAATATGCCGAAACATTTAGTTTTTTAATAATGCTGGACTTTTTCTCTTTCAAAAAAAAGAAACCACCGATTATCGGCCTGACACTTTCAGGCGGAGGAATGCGCGGAATCGCCCATATCGCGGTTCTGAAAGCTTTGGAAGAGTATGATTTGAAGCCTGACATTATCTCAGGAACCAGCGCAGGATCAATCATCGGAGCATTTTATTCTTTCGGGAAAACCCCTGATGAAATGATGGAAATTGTAAGACAGACGACTTTTTTTTCCAGATCTTATTTAAAACTATCCAAAAACGGGATCTTTAGTTCTAAATTTATCATGAAACTCTTTACCGATTATTTTCCTGAAGATGATTTTAAAATACTGAAAATCCCTGTATATGTTGCCGCAACGGAAATGACTCACGGAATTGTCGATTTCTTTTCAGAAGGAGAGCTTTTTGCCCCATTATTGGCTTCTTCGAGCGTTCCATTTATTCTCCCACCCGTAAAAATAGGCGAGAAAATATATGTTGACGGTGGTGTATTAGACAATCTTCCAATAGAACCTATTATTGATAAATGTGATTTTTTGATTGCGTCTCACGTGAATTCCATCAGCTATGACAGCCTGGAAAAAATGAGTTTAATGAAAGAATTCGACCGGATCTTACACTTGGCCATTGCCAAATCTGTTTATTCCAAAGCAAGCTCCTGTGATATTTTTCTGGATCCGCCCAAGATGACGAAATTCAGTTTATTCAATAAAAAGTTTCTCGATATAATGTTTCAGGAAGTGTATGAATATACCTGTAAGGAACTGGAAGATAAGGGATACCGCCGAACTGGGGAGTTTGAGGGTTCTAGAGTTTGAGGGTTTTAGAGTTGTAAGCTTGTCATTACGTAAGAACCTTGGCAGAATTATTCAATAAAGATTAAAAAATCACACTTAGATTCCAGACTTCTCTATAAATAAAAACGTAAAGATATCCACAAACGGCCTATTTGCCAATTTGCACATTCGCCTCCTTCGCCTAAGGCCTTCTTCGCCAATTAAAGACTCTCTTCCCCTTCTATCTTACCCTTAAAAGTTTCAATCGTTCCCTGCAAAGATTCGTAAGATTTTCCGCCGGCTGCATTGATATGACCTCCCCCGTTGAAATATTTTCTTGAAAACTGGTTTACATCCATATCATCCTTGCTTCTGAAAGAAATTTTAATGAAATCTTCATACAGGTCTTCCATGAAAAATGCGGCCATTTTTACACCCATAATGCTTAGTCCGTAATTCACGAAACCTTCCGTATCCCCTTTCTGGAAACCATATTCTTTCAATTCTTCTCTTGTAAGGTAAAGAACAGCAACTTTCCCATCTTTTGCCACCTCAATTCTTCCTAAAATTAAAGCTAATAAATGAAGACGCGAAACTGTATTCGTATCCCAAGTATTGGAAGTGATCATGGCAGGATCTGCCCCGTGCTCGATTAAATTTGCAATAATTCTATGTGTCGTCGCACTTGTAGAACGGAAACGGAAACCACCCGTATCTGTCATGATTCCCGTATAAAGGCATTCTGCAATATCTTTATTCACAAGATTTTCATCACCCATCGCTTCGATGAAATGATAAATCATCTGGCAAGTCGCAGGAATAATCGTATCAGAATAGACAAAATCAAATTTTTCCGGCTGCTGGTGATGATCGATAAGTATTTTTTTACCTCTTGCATTCGTCAGCCAATCTCCCAGAATTCCGATTCTTGAAGGAGCATTAAAATCTAAACAAAAAATAACATCAGCTTCATTAATAATGTCAGAAGCTACTTTTCTTTTGTATTCTGCAATGAGTGCTTTTTTGGCTTCAGGCATCCATTTCAGAAACTTCGGAAAATCGTTCGGAACGATCACCTCGGCATAGATTCCTTTTGCTTTTAGATAATGTTTTAAACCAAGACTGGAACCAATAGCATCCCCATCAGGATTGTAGTGGGTAAGAATAACTATTCTGTTTTCTGGAGTAAGTAAGGCTTTAATTTCTAATAGTTCCGCTGGAGTAAACATCATTGTGTTTATTTTTTCTTAAATTTGAGTCTTCAAAGATAGAGCTTTTAAATAAATCAGTAACATTATTTTTGATTATATAGAAATTCGTTTAGGAATCGGGTTTTATAATAGTCTGTAAAAAAACAGATTAAAATTTCGAAAAAAAGAGCATTAAAGTTTGTAACTTTTAAAAAAATCTATATCTTTGCAACCTGAAAATTAATAGATAATTACGATTTAAACATATAGTAATGAGTAAAAGAACATTCCAGCCATCAGAAAGAAAGAGAAGAAACAAACACGGTTTCAGAGAAAGAATGTCTACGCCAAATGGAAGAAGAGTTTTGGCTGCAAGAAGAGCTAAAGGCAGAAAGAGATTAACTGTAAGTGCATCACGCGCTAAGAGATAATTTCGATATTATCATATACAAATCATGCTTGAAAATAAGATTTTCAGGCATTTTTTGTTTGTTAAAATTTCCTAAAATTTAGGTTCTATACTCTTCTTTTTCCTATTTTTAAAATCTGAAAAAATATTTTAGAATAGTACTATAAAACTGAATTATGCCACATACAAATATTGCCGGAGATAATATCATAAGTCTACAGCATGCGAAGATTGCACAAAAAAATTTCACGGTTCTTTCTGATGTGAATCTTAATATCAAGAAAGGCAGATTCTGCTATCTTATCGGGAAAACAGGTTCCGGAAAAAGCTCGCTTCTAAAAACTTTGTACGGGCATATTCCGTTAGCTGCAGGGCATGGTGCTGTGGTAGGTTTTGATCTGGAGAAAATGAAAACTTCTGACATTCCGAACCTGAGAAGAAAACTGGGAATTGTTTTCCAGGATTTCCAATTGCTTTCTGACAGAACGGTAGAGAAAAACTTAAGATTCGTGCTTGAAGCTACAGGCTGGAGTGATAAAGTAAAAATGGAAGACCGTATCAACGAGGTATTAGGAAGTGTAAATATGAAGAGCAAAAAGCACAAAATGCCTCATGAGCTTTCAGGAGGAGAGCAACAGCGTGTGGCGATTGCAAGAGCTTTACTGAACCATCCCGATCTTATCCTTGCCGATGAGCCTACAGGAAACCTTGATCCCGAAACTTCCAATGAAATTATGACCTTACTGAAGCAGGTAGCCTTGGAAAACGGAGCTGCAGTAGTAATGGCAACACACGATTATCATATGATCCAGAACTTCCCGGGTGAAGCAATCAGATGTGAGGATGGAAAGGTTTCTGTGTTGGATACATCAGAATTGTTTGAATAAAAAATTTAAACATTAAGTTTATTTACGAAAAACATGAAACTCCTTAGTGAGTTCAAGATATTGGTCCGAGTATTGTCTCGGACTTTTTTCTATAGTAAATTCAGATTCTTCAAGGCTTTTCTCAGTTAGAGAAAACTCCAGAATCAGTCTTTTTATTCTTGAATTTTCGATTCCTTTAATATTGATTCTTTTTACTAAAAACAATTGATTTTCTTTAGCGATATTAATAAAATTATCTCCGGTTTCAACAGGAATTATAACAGAAAAAATCCCATTTTCAGCAAGTAATGTTGAGGATTTTGAGATCAATTGTTTAAAATTAAGCTCAACGGTCTGTCGCGCAATTTTATCTTTTTCAGAATCGGAAGCTTCAAAATAAGGTGGATTGGATACAATTAGGTCATACTTTTCTTCCGTTTCAAAATTTTTAAAATCCTGATGAATATTTTTTAATCTTGATGCAAAAGAAGAATTCTCAAAATTGATTTTAGTAAGATATACAGCTTCTTCATTAATATCAATTCCTAAAAATTCGGCATCGGGATTTCGCTGAGCTAACATTAATGAAATCAATCCCGTTCCTGTTCCTACTTCTAGAACTTTGGAAGCATTATTTATATTGGTTAAAGCACCCATCAAAACACCGTCAGTTCCTACACGAAAGACGTTTTTTGATTGTTGAATCTGGAATTGTTTAAACTTAAAAGGCTTCACTATAAATTTGTCGGCAAAGTAATGGTAAATGTTGAACCTTTTCCGAGCTCCGATTTTACGGTAATCTCACCTTTGTAATCTTCCACCATTTTTCTCACCATTGATAAACCAAGCCCCATTCCGCTGTTTTTGGACGTGAAATTAGGCTCAAAAATCCTTTCATACATATTGTCTGCAATACCAATACCGTTATCCTGAACAGAAATCATGACTCTTCTCTGGTGCTGTTCTACATCTACATTAATAATTAATTTCCTTTCATCGCTTTCTGCCTGTTTCGCATTGGTAACAAGATTGGTGATGATCCTGGACAGATAAATCCTGTCCATATTGATCATTATATTGCTTTTATTGGAATGCATGAAAATACTGTCGTCATTGAAAACACGCAGAACGTCTTCAACTTCGTTATTCAGATTAATGACTTCATTATTTTTTTCAGGAAGCTTTGCAAATTCTGAGAAGGCAGAAGCCACCGTTGCAATCAAATCGATCTGATCGACCATTGTTTTACTCATTTGTTTCACCCTTTCCCCGATGTTTGGATCTTTTGGGTCGAATTTTCTTTCAAAATTCTGGATGGTCAATTTCATCGGTGTTAAAGGATTTTTCACCTCATGAGCTACCTGTTTTGCCATTTCTCTCCAGGCTTCTTCTGATGCCTTGAAACGAAGTCTTTCCTTTTGATCCTGAATTTGAAGAATCATTCTGTTATAGGCTCTTGCGAGTGCATTTAACTCATCATTTTTATAATATCTGATTGGCCGCATTTCATTTTCAAACAAAGTGATACGCGTGATCATGTCGGAAAATTTAGTAATATTTTTCGCTAAACTGTTAGACATTATCCAGCTTATCCAAATACTGAATAAAATTAACAGAATATCCACCAGTACAATATATTTTACATATACATGAAGTACATCAAAATAAGCAGATTCATTATGATAAAGCGGAATATAGACTATCGCGATCGGCTCAAGATCATTGTTTTTTAAAAGTAAATAAGAAGAAGTAAGTACAGAATCTTTAGAAGCATCATATCCTTTAATATCTACTCTTGCTTTAGTTGCCAGAATTTTATTGACAATATTAATAGGAATCGCCTTTTGCTCTACCAGACTCTCTTCCTTATTAGAAAGAAGATAATTTCCTTTAAGGTCATATAATATAATGTCGTGCTGATTGATATCTGCAATTTCGAAAATTTTATTTTCCAAAACTGTTTTCAGATCATTGGTTTCTACACGGGTTCTGCTTACGGCATAGTCGAGATATCGTATTACAGCTCCGGTTTTCCCCTGCATATCAATCTCACTCTGTTGCACAGAATTTTCCTTTAAAACAAAATAAGGAACCAGCGAAGAAGCTACGACACTTAAAAGACATACCAACAGGAAACCGAAAAACACCCGGTTTCTTAGGCTATATCCTTTGTACATATTAATTGACATTCTGTTTTTTTATTAACCTAGCAATATACTTACCAATTATATCAAATTCCAGATTAACTTTATCTCCTGCCTTTAGATGTTTCATATTTGTAAATTCCAAGGTATATGGAATAATTGCCACGGAAAACTGTGTGTCTTCACTTTTTGCCACCGTTAAACTGATTCCGTTTACCGTAATAGAACCTTGCGGAACCGTCACAAAACTTCCGTTATCTTCATACTTCATGGTAATAAAATAACTTCCGTCTTTATTTTCGATACTTACCACTTCACCCGTTTTATCCACATGACCTTGCACAATGTGCCCATCTAATCTTCCGTCCATCTTCATGCAACGTTCAAGGTTTACCACAGTTCCTACTTCCCATTTTCCGAGATTAGTCTTTTCTAAAGTTTCATTAATTGCCGTTACTACATATTGATCGCCTTCAATTTTTACAACAGTAAGACAACAGCCGTTGTGAGCCAGGCTCTGATCTATCTTTAATTCATTCGTAAAAGGGCAAGTAAGGGTAAAATCTATATTGCTTCCATTGGTTTCTATTCTCTCAATAACTCCTACAGCTTCAATTATTCCTGTGAACATATTAT